>JAYTRS010000444.1:0-10266 GCA_043746065.1 Bacteroidota bacterium
CTATTATTAGGAATGGAATAGGGCGTTTTACTTTGTAAATTAGAATAGGTTTTATTACAAACATTTGCCAATACTTTGTCTTCGTTACAATACATTAAATGACCTTGCGGTTCAATTAATTTTATAAAAATTTCAAATTGTTCTACATAATTTTCAAAGGTTGGAAATACATTAATATGATCCCAAGCAATGCCACTAATAATGGCAATATTAGGTTTGTATAAATGAAATTTAGGGCGTCTATCAATTGGCGAGGCAAGGTATTCGTCGCCTTCTATTACTGCATATTTAGAGGTATTGCTTAAATTAACCATGGTATTAAAACCTTCTAATTGTGCGCCAACTAAGTAATCGGTTTCTATTTTATGATAATGCATTACGTGTAAAATCATGGCTGTAATGGTTGTTTTACCATGACTACCGCCAATAACAATACGTATTTTATCTTTTGTGGCTTCGTAAATATATTCGGGGTACGAATAAATTTTTAAACCTAATTGCTTTGCTTTTAATAATTCAGGATTATCGGCTCGGGCGTGCATTCCTAAAATTACGGCATCTATATCAGTAGTTAATTTTTGTGAAAACCAGCCAATTTCACTTGGTAAAATACCTGCTTTTTGTAAACGACTTTTGCTAGGCTCGTTAATTTCATCATCGCTACCACTAACGGTATATCCTTTTTCGTGAAGTGCTAAAGCCATGTTATGCATGGCACTGCCACCTATGGCAATTAAGTGTACTTTTTTAGTCATAGTTTAAAGAAACTAATTAAAGAAGTTTAAATAATGAACTTTTTAATAATTTTTGCACATTAATAATTTAATAAACTACTTAGAAATTAATTTTTTTTAAACCAATACTAAAGGCACTTTTACATTGTGCCTTACGGTTTCTACAGTTGTGCCCAGTAAAATATCTTTAAATGTTTTATGGCCATGTGTGCCCATTACCAGCATATCGCACTTGTTTTCTAGTACTAAATTAGGGATGGCTATTTTAGGATTTCCAAAGCCCAATTTAATTTCGGAAATAATATTTTGTTGTGCTAATTGTTGCTGATATTCTTTTAATTTCTGTACATCTTCTTCACGCTCTAAATCAAAGGCATTTTCGCCATATACCACAGCATTTGTACTCTCGAGCACATGCATTAAAATTAAAATAGAATTTTTGTTTCCAAATTGTATAGCTTTATTGATAGCTTTATTATCGCTATCGCTAAAATCAACGGTTACAGCAATTTTATTAAATAATTGTGTTGGCTCAATAATTAATGGTTTTAACTCGTTATGAAAACCTTTATTGTGGGTAGTTTTATGTTTAGTAATAAACGGAACAATTAAAATATACAACAACATTAAAAAACAAAATACGCAAGCTGGAACTACCGTAAAACTCATTAAAACAGGGCTTTGTGAATTAATAATGAGATTAGAAATTTCAGCATATACTAATTTAATATTTAACGAAATAATGGTTATGGCTGCAACCCACGATGCAATTTTTTGCCATAAAGGAATTACAAAATCGCCCATCTTTTTTTTATCGCTTACAAAATGAATTAAAGGAATAATAGCAAAACCCAATTGTAAACTTAAAATTACTTGACTTAAAATTAATAATTTACCTGTGGCTGATTCGCCCAGATAAAATAATACTAAAAGGGCGGGTACTATTGCTATTAAACGGGTTAATAAACGCCTAATCCACGGTTGTAAGCGTAAATTTAAATAACCTTCCATTACCACCTGTCCGGCCAAAGTACCGGTAATGGTTGAACTTTGTCCAGCTAAAATTAAAGCTACTGCAAATAAAATAGGCGCTAAAGTACTGCCTAACATGGGTGCCAATAATTGATGCGCATCTTGTATTTCAACTACATCGTGCTTACCATTGTTATAAAAAGTAGTAGCTGCTAAAATTAAAATGGCTGCGTTTACAAATAGTGCTAAGTTAAGAGCAATAGAACTGTCTATTATATTAAACCGTATAGCTTTTTTAATATCAGTTGGCGTTCGGTTAAATTTACGGGTTTGTACTAAGGAACTGTGCAAATACAAATTGTGTGGCATTACGGTAGCACCAATAATACCAATAGCTATGTACAAGGCTTCGTCGTTTTGAATAAACGGAATTAAACCGTTAAGTATTTCGCTTCCGTTGGGTTTGGCAATAAATAATTGAATAAAAAACGAAGCAGCAATTAATAGTACTAAACTAATAATAAAGGCTTCTAATTTACGAATGCCTTTGTTTAATAGAAATAATAAAATAAAACTATCAAATACAGTAATACAAACGCCCATTAAAATACTTACACTCGGAAACAGTAAATGTAACCCAATAGCCATACCAATAACTTCGGCTAAATCGCAGGCTGCAATAGCAATTTCGGCTAATACATATAAAAATAAATTTACAAAACGTGGGTAATTTTCGCGTGATGCTTGCGCTAAATCTTTGCCGCTTACTATACCCAAACGGGCGCAGTGGCTTTGTAATAGCAAGGCAATTAAATTGCTCATTACCAATACCCACAATAAATTGTAACCAAATTTACTTCCGCCAGCTATATCCGTTGCCCAATTGCCAGGGTCCATATACCCAACACTAATCATGTAGGCAGGACCTAAAAAGGCTAGTAATCGCCTAAACGAACTGCTTTTATTTGTGTTTACACTTGCGTTAACTTCTTCTAAGGACTTATTCATTTTTTACTTTCTACCAGAATATTACTCGCCACTTTTGTACTGAAAAATTGAGTGTGTTTATTATTAATTTTTACTTTATATAAATTATCAAAACTGTTTATTTCTTCAACCTTAATAATATCGCCAATTTTTAAACCTATTTGAGTTAAATGTTGTAAAAACTCTTTACTATGCTCGCAAACACCCATTAATATATAGTTTCCTTTTTTGGTGAATGTAACTAAAGGCTTGGCTTTTATACTATTTATTTGTCCGTTTGAATTTGGAATAGGATCGCCGTGAGGGTCAAATTTAGGCTCGCCTAAAAATTTATCTAAACGGTCTATTAATTCATCGCTGTGAATGTGCTCTAACTGCTCAGCAATATCGTGTACTTCATCCCATTTAAAATTTAATTTTTCTAATAAAAAAACTTCCCACAAACGGTGTTTACGTACAATTTTTATAGCTAATTTTTGTCCTTTGGCAGAAAGAGTAACTCCTTTGTACTTTTGATAATTGATTAGTTTTTTGTCTGCTAAACGTATAAGCATATCTGTAACAGAGGCTGCTTTATTATTAAAATAATTTGATATTTCGTTGGTAGAAACATCTTGAGTAGAAGATTTTGAGGCTAGAGAATAAATAGCTTTTATATAATTTTCTTCGGTAAACGAAATAATCATAATGCAAAAATACAATTAATTACTCACTTAAAAAAATATTTAGGTTAGTCTAAATTTTATTTAAAATAAAAAAACTATTTTAAATAAAATTCCGTAAAGTAAACAGCACAAATTTTAATGTTTGTAATTACCTACTCATTTACTACTTTTATGCAAAATTAATTATTTTATATTTTGTATAAATACTTTAAAACACTAGTATTAGTTATATTTTTAAATGGTATTGCGCTATACTCTTTGGCTTGCCAATGTCCGCTTACAACTTTGGGTATAGATGAATGTAATAAATACGAAGTTATTTTTAAAGGTAAAATTATTACAGTAAAAAATTGTAATCAAAATTTAGGCGAAGCCATTTTTGAGGTGGAAGAATTATACAAAGGCAACTTACCCAACCAATTTAAAGTGTTATTTGAGTGTAAGGTTGAATGCGCTCAGCAATTTAATGTAGGCGAAGAATGGATAGTATACTCTCGTTACAAACAAATAGATAATGCCTTAATGAATTGGTGTAGCCGTAGCCGAAAATATTTTAAAAATCCAAAAGAAGATTTTTATACCGTAACCTACGGCAACGATTATGACGACGAAGTAAAATTTTTAAGAGAAAAATTAGGCTTACACCGTTTGTTAGCAACCGTTAAAAATGCCAGCGAAGGGCGAAATATAAAACCAAATGCCAACCAAACTATCGTTATTTTAATAAGCTCTATTATTTTTCTTTTTCTGTTTTATTGGCTATTTAATAAATGGTACAAAAAACAAAATAAATAATTATAAAATTTAAATAATAAACACTAAGTATTATGACTTATTTACAAGCCCTAATTATTGCAATTGTCGAAGGATTAACCGAATTTTTACCCATATCATCTACGGGGCACATGATGATAACTACCGCCATTTTAGGTGTAGAAATTACGCCATTTGTAAAACTATTTACCGTTGCCATTCAATTAGGCGCAATTTTAAGCGTGGTAGTTTTATACTTTAAACGTTTTTTTAAAACCATAAATTTTTATATAAAATTAATTGTAGCATTTATTCCTAGTGCTATTGCGGGTTTACTTTTTGGCGATTGGATTGATGCCCAACTCGAAAATATTTTTGGTGTAGCCATCGCTTTGTTTGTTGGCGGAATAATTTTATTATTTGTAGATAAATGGTTTAAAAACCAAACTATTAGTGACGAAAAAAACATTAGTTATTTAACAGCCTTAAAAATTGGTGTATTTCAATGCTTAGCTTTATTTCCAGGTGTTAGCCGTAGTGCCAGTACAATTATTGGTGGTATGTCACAAAAATTAACACGTCAAACAGCGGCCGAATTTTCATTTTTTTTAGCAGTGCCAACTATGTTAGCCGCTACCGCTAAAAAATTATTAGATGCCTATAAAGATGGTTTAACTATTTCATCTGAGGAAATTAAACTATTAGCTTTTGGTAATGCAATAGCCTTTATTGTAGCATTAGTGGCTATAAAAACCTTTATTGGTATCTTAAATAAATACGGCTTTAAATGGTTTGGCGTTTACCGTATTATTGTAGGTGGAATTTTAATTATTTTGTTTTTATTACACATTAAAATTGCAGTGGTTTAACAAATATTATTTCTGTATTTTTTTTAACATTAACCTATTTTTACTATTTATTTTGCTAAATTCGCAACTCTAATTACTTAAGATTTATGAATATTTTAGTTGCCATTAGTAATGTGCCCGATACTACCACCAAAATTCAATTTACAGACGGTGACACTAAGTTTAATTCGGCCGGAGTTACCTTTGTTATTAACCCTTACGACGAGTGGTATGCCCTTGTGCGTGCTTTAGAAATTAAAGAAGCTAACCTGGCTCAAAAAGTTACCAATATACATGTAGGCTTAGTAGATAGCGAGGCAACTATTCGTAAAGGCTTAGCTTTAGGTGCCGATGATGCTGTGCGTATTGATGCTGAAGGCCCCGATGCTTTTTTTGTAGGCGAACAAATTGCTAATTACGCAAAAGCAAATGGCTACGAATTAATTATGGTAGGTAAAGAAACTATTAATTACAACGGTTCTAGCGTGGGTGCAATTATTGCTGGTGTATTAGATTTACCATTTGTATCGCTTGCCACAAAATTAGATATTGCAGGCAATCAAGCCACTATTGAACACGATATAGATGGCGGTACACAAATTGTAGAATGTGAATTACCATTGGTACTAAGTGCAGCAAAAGGCATGGCAGAACAGCGTATACCAAATATGCGCGGTATTATGGCGGCTCGTACTAAACCATTAACAGTTGTAGCAGCAAGTGGTTCGACACCATTAACAAGTATAAAATCGTTTACACTAAGCGCTGGGCGTACAACTTGTAAAATGATTACTGAAGATAATTTAGATGAGTTAGTAAACTTATTACATACCGAAGCGAAGGTAATTTAAACAAATTTTAAATTTTGAATGTTAAATAAAAATCATTCAAAATAAAATCAATATTAATTTAAAATTATGATATTAGTATATACCGAAATTAACAAAGGACGCGTAAAAAAAGCATCGTTAGAGTGTTTAAATTATGCTTCAAAAATTGCCCAATTAACTGGCTCAAGCGTTACAGCTTTAGTTAATAATGCTGATGAATCTCAGTTACTAGAAATTGGTAAAGCTGGTGCCACAAAAATTCTATCCGTAAAAAACGATAAGCTAAATAGCGATGGCGTGTACATTTGCGCAGCTGTTGAACAAGCTGTAAAAACAGAAAATGCCAAACTTATTATTTTTGCGTTTGATATTTCAGGCAAGGCTGTAGCCCCTCGTTTATCTGCTAAATTAAAAGCAGGTTTAGTGGCTGGTGCCGTTGATTATCCAGTGGTAAATGGCTCAACGTTAGAAGTAAAGAAAAATGTTTTTTCAGGTAAAGCTACTGCAGTTTATAGTATTAATAGCGATGTTAAAATTATATCTCTATTGCCTAATAGTTTCCCTGTAAAATTAGGCGATAACACTGCAACAGTGGTTGATTTTACGGTTGATTTATCAACAACTATCTCAAAAATAATTATTAAAGAAACAAAAAGTACGGATGTGGCAGGAATGATACCTTTACCAGAAGCAGAGCTTGTAGTAAGTGCCGGACGAGGATTAAAAGGTCCTGAAAATTGGGGTATTGTGGAAGATTTAGCCAAAGTGTTAAATGCCACTACCGCTTGCTCTCGCCCTGTGGCCGATATGCATTGGCGTCCGCATCACGAACATGTAGGGCAAACAGGTGTTGCCATTCGCCCTAATTTATATATTGCCATTGGTATTTCGGGTGCTATACAACATTTAGCAGGCGTTAATGGAAGTAAAACAATAGTTGTAATTAATAACGATAAAGAAGCTCCATTTTTTAAATCGGCTGATTATGGCGTTGTAGGAGATGCTTTTACCATATTACCAAAATTAACTGAAGCCCTAAAAAAATTTAAAGCCAACCAAAACTAAACTAATTTATTAGTATATTTAGTTTTGTAATTTAGTAATGAAAAAAGTTCGATTAGAAATTGTAGGCTTATCCTACAGCCAAACGCAAAGTGGCGCTTATGCATTAGTATTGGGCGAAAGCGCAGGTACTAGACGTTTGCCAATTATTATTGGTGGCTTTGAAGCCCAAGCCATTGCTATTGAATTAGAAAAAATGAGCCCCAGTCGCCCATTAACCCACGATTTGTTTAGAGCCTTTGCCGATACCTTTGATGTAAAAATGAGCGAAGTGCTTATTTACAATTTAGTGGAAGGTATTTTTTATGCTAAATTATTATGTAACGATGGCACACGCGAAGTAGAGATTGATGCCAGAACAAGCGATGCTATTGCATTAGCCGTAAGGTTTAATTGTCCTATTTTTACCTTTGAATTTATATTAAAAAGTGCCGGTATTGTGTTAGATGATGAAACGGGTGTAGCTATTAATGCTACTACCGATACTACTTCGGTAAGCGAAGTAACCGAAACCGTACTTAGTGCCGAAAAAGAAGAATATAAAGATAAAAGTAGCGAAGAATTACAAAGTATGCTACAACGTGCATTAGATGATGAACAATATGAAATGGCCTCTAAAATTAGAGATGAGCTAAATCAGCGCAAAAAATCGTAAGTTTTTTTATAGTGATTAATTAACGGCGGGCTTAAAGCCATACTGTATGTAATGTTAATATGGAAATATTTATAGAAACTGAACGTTTAATTTTAAGGGAACTTGTTCCTGCCGATAGAAATGGTTTATTTGCTGTTGACTCCGACCCTGATGTAAATACTTATTTAGGAAAAAAGCCTATTCAAACATTAGAGCAGATTGATGACATTATTGCTTTTATTAGAAAACAATATATTGATAATGGTATTGGGCGCTGGGCAATGATAGAAAAAGATACAAATAACTTTATTGGTTGGTGTGGATTAAAACTTATAAAGGAATTAACAAACAATCACATTAACTATTACGACTTAGGTTATAGGTTGAATAAAACATATTGGGGTAAAGGTTTAGGAACGGAAGCAGCAAAAGCTACATTAAATTATGGGTTTACCAAAATGAAGCTTAAAGACATATATGCAATTACTGATTCTCAAAATAGCGCATCAAAGAATATTATACAAAAAATTGGTTTAAAATATATAAATACATTTAAGTTAGATAACACAGACCACGATTGGTTTGAAATACATAAACAAAAAAGATAACTAACACTTATAATCTGTTTAAAATTTATATTTTAACTTTGTTATGAGTATTTTTGAGCGAAAAATTTAACGAATTTGTAGCCAAAAATATTCATAACAAAATAATTAGATAAAATTTAAACAGGCTCTTAGAGAAATTCATTTGTATAATACTGACAAACATCAACGTATTTGCAAAAGTGCCGTTTAAAAAACGACAATTATTATCTTAATTGCTTAATGTTTGCAAACAGTTTTCAATAAGTATTTCTACACTTTTTTTATAATCGCTGGTAAATTCTTTACGCACACGATTGGCAATAATTACACACACCGTAAGGCAATTATGACCTAATAACTTTCCTAAACCATACAGGGCGCTAGTTTCCATTTCAAAATTGGTAATGCGCTGCTCGTTTAATTTAAAGCTAGTAAGCGATTCGTTTAAGTTTTGCATGGCTGCTTTTAATCGTATTTCGCGCCCTTGCGGCCCATAAAAACCAGGGGCTGTAGCGGTAATACCTACAAAATTGCCTGGTTTAAATTTAGTTAATAATTGTGGCGATGCCGCTACGCAATAGGGGTAAGGTAAATTTGGTAACCAATTGGTGTGTTTTATAAATGTGTTGCTAATATCATCTTCGTTTATGCTTTGCCAATTTTGATAAAAATTTAATAAACCATCTAAACCTAAACCGTGCGAACTTACCACTAAGCCATTTACTGGAATATCAGCCTGTAAGGCACCACTTGTGCCTAACCTAATAATATTTAAACTGCGGTGGTTTGGGTTTAAAGTACGGGTTTGTAAATTAATATTAACGGCTGCATCTAATTCGTTTAATACAATATCAATATTATCAGGGCCAATGCCAGTACTTAATACGGTAATGCGTTTGCCTTTGTAAATACCTGTGTGGGTAACAAACTCACGGTGTTCAGTTTTAAATTCTATTTTACTAAAGTGAGCCGATATTTGCGCTACACGGTGTTGATCGCCCACCACAATTACATCATCGGCAATATCTTCGGCTTTAAGATTAATGTGATACACTCTGTTTTCGGGTGTAAGAATAAGTTCTGTTTCGGGAAATTGCATATTTAAAATTTAATAATTTAAGAATAAGATGATTTATTTAAAAATACCCATTTTTTCTAGTTCTTCTAAATACACACGCTTACCTTTATAAATAGCGGTTACAAAGGCATCGGTTTGCCCTGCAAGTACTACTTTTTTATTATGTGTAAAGGCTTTACGAATGGTATTAAATTTACCACCAATGGTTATACGGGTTATACCATCATCTAACAGTATTTTTTCAACTTTACCTAAGTGTTTTAAATGCTTGTATGTATAATTTTTTGGGAATTTATAAGCCGCTATTTGTACTCTAAAATCTAAACCTTCGTAACTTATATCGCCATATTTTTCAACATAGGCCATAATTTTTGCTTGCATTTTATTGCGTGGTACAAAATTATCTTTTACAACTTGCACAGTTTTGGTAGTAACCACGGCCACAGTGGGTGTTACTGCAACAGTAGGGGTTACAATGGTTTTTACGGTATCTTTTTTTGGTGCAAAATCAAAGTTAATATCTACATCTTTTTCGGCATAGCCTACTAATTTTGAAGCATCAACATCTATACTTTTATACTCTACTTTATCGTAACTATATATTAATTTGTAAGTAGCATTGGGTGGTAAAATAACCACGTATTGCCCAGTAATGGCGCTTGAATTTAAGGTTTTATATATTTTATTGTTGTTTGAGGTTATCTCAACTACAATTTTAGCCGCTACATTTTGATTGTTTTTGGTGGTTTTACCCTTCACCATATATAAAGCTGGTTTTGGGTCGCCAAAGTTGGTTTCAATTAAATACAAATCGTATAAGCCTTGCCCACCTTTTTTTGCACTACTGTAATAACCTGTTTTTCCATCGGCCGACAATACAAAGTATCTATCATCGCCTGTATTATTGATAGGGTAACCTAAGTTTTCGGTTTTTTTAAAGGCGCTATCTAACAAGCTCATAGTAGTTTTAAATACATCGTACCCGCCCATGCTGGTGCGCCCTTTACTACTAAAATATAGGGTTACACCATCGGGGTGAATGAAGGGGGCATCATCGTCGTAAGCTGTATTTACACTATCGCCTAAATTTTTAACATTGCCCCAGGTACTATCGGG
>JAYTRS010000445.1:0-10216 GCA_043746065.1 Bacteroidota bacterium
ATGAAAAGTGGAAGAATTAAAGGTCGTGGTGCTAATGCTATGATGGTACAACAAGGACAGTAAACTATGGCAAAACAAGCAAACATTGAAGTTGACGGAACGATACTTGAGGCATTAAGTAATGCAATGTTTAGAGTAGAATTAGAAAATGGACATGTATTAATTGCACATATTTCGGGAAAAATGAGAATGCACTACATTAAAATTTTAACCGGAGACAAAGTAAAATTAGAAATGAGCCCTTACGATTTAAGCAAAGGAAGAATAACATTTAGATACAAATAAAGATTTTAAAAATTATAAATTAAAGATTAAGTTTAAATAAAATGAAAGTAAGAGCATCAATAAAGAAAAGAAGCGTTGACTGTAAAATCGTTCGTCGCAAAGGAAAACTGTTCGTTATAAACAAAAAAAACCCTAAATTTAAACAAAGACAAAAGTAATTTTTTGTAAACTGCAAACGCTTTAAAAATAAAAATAATAAGATGGCACGTATAGCTGGTATAGATTTACCTAAAAATAAAAGAGGAGTTATTGGTTTAACTTATATATTTGGAATAGGCCCAAGTAGAGCTAAAAAAATATTAGATGAAACAGGTATTCATCAAGATAAAAAAGTAAATGAGTGGACAGATGATGAGCAAAATGCAATTCGTAACTTAATAAACAATGGTTTTAAAGTTGAAGGTGCTTTACGTTCAGAAACTCAATTAAACATTAAACGTTTAACGGATATCAATTGCTACCGTGGTATGCGCCACCGTAACGGTTTACCAGTGCGTGGGCAACGTTCTAAAACTAACGCTCGTACTCGTAAAGGAAAACGTAAAACGATTGCTAACAAAAAAATGGCAGCTAAATAATAAATAAATTTAAGTCATTAGTCATAAGTCGTTTGATTTTATATAAATTCATCAACTTAAGACTAACGACAAATGATTAACAACTATAGACTAAAATAACAATGGCAAAACAAGCAACAGCAGCCAATAACGCTAAAGCATCCACACGTAAGCGTACTGTAAAAGTAGAGGCAACTGGCGAAGCGCATATTAGTGCAACGTTTAATAACATTATCATTTCATTAACTAACCTTTCTGGGCAAGTTATATCATGGAGTAGTGCAGGTAAAATGGGTTTTAGAGGTTCTAAAAAAAATACACCTTATGCCGCTCAAATGGCAGCTACAGATTGTAGTAAAGTAGCTTTTGATTACGGTTTACGTAAAGTAAAAGTATATGTTAAAGGTCCAGGTGGTGGAAGAGAGAGCGCTATACGTTCAATTTCTGCTGCAGGTATTGAAGTAAGCGAAATTATGGATATTACGCCAATGCCACACAATGGCTGTCGTCCTCCAAAACGTCGTCGCGTATAAAAAATTAAAAACAAAAAGCCGTCTCAGCATAACTGAGATTGGAGTTACTAACCTATAGGGTTTTTAACTTAAATAATAAACAACAATATAAATAATTATTTAAAATGGCAAGGTACACGGGTCCCAAATCAAAAATTGCACGTAAATTCAAAGAGCCAATCTTTGGACCAGACAAAGCATTAGAAAAGAAAAATTACCCTCCAGGGCAACACGGTAATGCAAAAAAACGTGGTAAACAATCGGAGTACGCTATCCAGTTAATGGAGAAGCAAAAAGCTAAATATACTTACGGTATTTTAGAAAAACAATTTGCACGCACATTTGATAAAGCTGCACGTTCGCACGGTATTACGGGTGAAGTGTTGTTACAATTAATTGAAAGCCGTTTAGATAACGTGGTGTACCGCTTAGGTATTGCACCATCTCGTCGTGGCGCTCGTCAATTAGTATCGCATGCACACATTACTGTAAATGGTAGTGTTGTAAACATTGCATCTTATACTTTAAAATCGGGTGATGTGATTGCTGTTCGCGAAAAATCTCGTTCATTAGAAGTAATTACAAACTCGGTTTCGGGTGCTGTAAACAAACATGCCTGGTTAGATTTTGACAAAGCAACTTTAAGCGGTAAATTTATTAATCGCCCTGATCGTTCTCAAATACCTGAAAACATTAAGGAGCAATTAATAGTTGAATTGTACTCTAAATAATAAGTTTTTTGAATTTGTTTTTATAGTAATAATTTATAAAAACATAATTCTTAAGCAACATTAAACAATTAATATTAACTAAAATTAAATAAAAGATATGGCAATTTTAAATTTCGTAAAACCTGACAAGGTGATTATGATTAACTCTACCGAAAGAGAAGGACAATTTGAGTTTAGACCACTTGAGCCTGGCTTTGGTATTACAATTGGTAACTCTTTACGTCGTATTTTATTATCGTCGTTAGAAGGATATGCCGTTACAAGCGTAAAAATTGAAGGTGTTGACCATGAGTTTTCAACTATTAAAGGTGTTGTAGAAGACGTTACCGAAATAGTGTTAAACTTAAAACAAGTACGTTTTAAAAAACAATTAGATAATAGCGATAACGAAAAGGTTACTGTACATTTTGCTGGACAAGAGAAATTTACTGCTGGCGATATTGGTAAATACGTTAACGGATTTCAAATATTAAACCCTGATTTAGTTATTTTTAATAGCGATTCATCAGTACGTTTAAAAATGGAATTAACCATTGAGCGTGGCCGTGGTTATGTACCAGCTGAAGAAAATAAAACTAACAGCGCACCAAACGGTACTATTTTTATTGATAGTATTTATACACCCATTAAAAATGTAAAATACGTTATTGAAAACTACCGTGTTGAGCAAAAAACCGATTACGAGCGATTAATTTTAGATATTGTTACAGATGGTTCTATTCATCCAAAAGATGCTTTAAAAGAAGCCGCTAAAATATTAATCTTCCACTTTATGTTATTCTCTGACGAAAAAATTACGTTAGATACTGAAGAAAAACGTAACGAAGAAGAATTTGACGAAACAAGCCTTCATATGCGCCAATTATTAAAAACTAAGTTGGTAGATATGGATCTTTCAGTTCGCGCATTAAATTGCTTAAAAGCGGCTGATGTTGATACCTTAGGAGAACTAGTATCGTTTAACAAAAACGACCTATTAAAATTCCGTAATTTTGGTAAAAAATCATTAACAGAATTAGAAGACCTTGTAGTTACTAAAGGCTTACAATTTGGAATGAATGTAGTAAAATATAAATTAGATAAAGATTAAAATAAGTTTAAAAGTTAAGAAGGTTTAGAAAGTTAAAAAGTTTGAACTTTCTAAACCTTAAAACTTTCAACACTTTCAACACTTAAAAAAAATGAGACACGGAGATAAAATAAATAACCTAGGCAGAAAAACTGCTCACCGTCATGCTTTATTAAGCAACATGGCTATATCATTAATTGAGTACAAACGCATATTTACTACGTTAGCAAAAGCTAAGGCATTACGTGTGTATGTTGAGCCAATGATTACTAAAAGTAAAGATGATTCTACTCACAACCGTAGAGTAGTATTTGCTGATTTAAGAAGTAAAGAAGCCGTTACTGAATTATTTAAAAACATTGCAACTAAGGTAGCCGACCGTAAAGGTGGATACACGCGCATTATTAAAACTGGTAATCGCCAAGGTGATGCAGCTGAAATGGCAATGATTGAATTAGTTGACTTTAACGAAATTTATAGCAACAAAAAAACGGCTGATGCTGGAACTGCGAAGAAAACTACTCGTCGTAGCCGTGGAACTGCTAAAAAAGCCACACCAAAAGCTAAAACTACTGATACTAAAGCAGAAGATACAACTGGAGAATAAGAGTATTAATGGATGTAATCCTATTACTCTATATACAAATTGTTTAAAAAGGTATAACACAGCCTTTACCTCAAAAAAAGTTGCGTAACATTGTTGCGCAACTTTTTTTATTTATGGGGTTTATATAGGGCTTACTTAAAAACATAGTTACCGCTATTGCTCAAACGAGGACAAGAGTGGTTAACTAACGCTTGCTGTTATAGGTTGGCTTCGGCAAACAGCTACGCCCCGCTTGGCTGCCCGTTAGAACAAAGCAATAATGAGTAGAGTAAAAAGTAGGCTTATTTTAAAATAAAATTATTAAGAATTAACGCTCACCCAATTTCTTTCATTTAAATTAACATTTGTTTTGATATAAAATTCTCAACTTTACCTTATAAATTTTTACACTGTGTTAGGTTATCGATTTAAAAATTTTATTGCAAATCCAAAATCTAAGTTTGAAGAGCTTTTTAAAATCTTCAAGCAATTAATTACACATACCAGCGGTGATGTAGAAGAGGCGTTAGATTGGTTTAAAGAATTAGATAAAGAATACGAACTCACTAACAAAGATTACACCTTAGATGATTTTATTGCCGAACTAAAAGAACGTGGTTATTTACGCGATAAAAAAGATGGCGATGGCGGCATGGTAATTACGCCAAAAACCGAACAAGCCATTCGCAATAACGCATTAGAACATGTATTTGGTAAATTAAAAAAAGGCGCGGCAGGTAATCACAAAACAAAATTTACAGGTAAAAATGGCGATGAAATTAGCAGCGATTTGCGTGCTTATGAATTTGGCGATTCGCCACAAAGCATTGCTATGATTGATTCTATAAAGCAAGCACAAATTAATCATGGGTTTGATGATTTTAAATTAACCGAAAACGATTTGTTGGTTGGAGAACAAGAATTTAAAACGCAAACCGCTACCGTATTAATGATTGATATTAGCCACAGCATGATTTTGTATGGCGAAGACCGGATTACCCCTGCAAAAATGGTAGCCATGGCCATGGCCGAAATGATAAAACGTAATTATACAAAAGATAGTTTAGATATAATTGTGTTTGGTAACGATGCTTGGGAAATACAATTAAAAGATTTACCGTATTTAACGGTGGGGCCTTATCATACCAACACGGTAGCAGGATTGGAGTTGGCTATGTCTATTCTTCGTAAAAAGAAAGCCAGCAACAAACAAATTTTTATGATTACAGATGGCAAACCATCGTGCTTAAAAGAAAACGGACAGTATTATAAAAACAGTAATGGTTTAGATAGACGCATTGTAAATAAATGTTTAACCTTAGCCGCCGCATGCAAACGCAGTAAAATTGATATTACCACCTTTATGGTGGCTAACGATAGTTACTTACAAAGCTTTATTGATGAGTTTACAGAAGCCAATCAGGGCAAAGCCTATTTTACTGGATTGAAGGGCTTAGGCGAAATGATTTTTAGAGATTATACGAATAAGAAACGAAAAAAAATTTAGAATGTCACCCTAAGCGGAGTCGAAAGATGAATTAAATATTAAACAGATTAAATGAAAAGGCTTTAACTACGCTCAGCCTAACAAAAAATAAAAAACAATCTATTATGAGTCAACCAACAATAAACACCCTAGGCGAATTAAAAAAAAGTGGTTATAACTATTTAACCATTAAAGATGAATTAAGAAATAATTTAATCTTAAAATTAAAAAATAAACAAGAGATTTTTGAAGGCATTTATGGTTACGAAGAAACGGTTATTCCTGAACTTGAGCGTGCTATTTTAAGCAAGCATAATATTTTGTTTTTAGGTTTACGTGGGCAAGCCAAAACAAAAATGGCACGTCAGTTAGTAAATTTGTTAGATGAGTACATTCCTGTAGTTGCGGGCAGTTCTTTAAACGACGACCCAATGCAACCCATCTCTCATTTTGCCAAAAATTTAATTGCAGAAAAAGGAGATGCAACACCTATTAAATGGATTCATAAAAACGATCGTTTTGCCGAAAAACTAGCAACGCCAGATGTGAGTGTAGCCGATTTAATTGGCGACATTGACCCTATAAAAGCAGCCAATTTAAAATTATCATTTGCGGATGAAAACGTGATTCATTACGGATTAATTCCACGCAGCAACCGCTTTATTTTTGTTATTAATGAGTTACCCGATTTACAGGCACGTTTGCAAGTTGCCTTATTTAATATTTTACAAGAAGGCGATGTACAAATTAGAGGATTTAATATTCGCATTCCTTTAGATTTACAATTTGTGTTTACTGCAAACCCCGAAGATTATACTAATCGTGGAAGCATTGTAACTCCTTTAAAAGATAGAATTGGTTCGCAAATATTAACGCACTACCCAAAATCTATCGAACATTCTAAACTAATTACACAAAACCAAGCCAAACTGAGTGTAGAACAAAAATCAATTGAAGTGCCAGAAGTTTTAAAAAACTTAGTAGAGCAAATTGCAGTTGAAGCGCGCACAAGCGAATTTGTAGATTCAAAAAGCGGTGTAAGTGCACGTTTAACTATTAGTGCTTATGAAAGCTTAGTAAGCGCCGCCGAATTACGTTTCTTAAAAAATAAAACGCCTTATTCCTATGCGCGCATTAGCGATTTATATTGTGCCATACCTGCTATTAATGGAAAAGTAGAATTAGTGTACGAGGGCGAACAAGAAGGGCCAACCGTTATTGCACAAAACTTAATTAGTTTAGCCATTCGTAATTTATTTATTGAGTTATTCCCCGACCCAGCAAAATTAAAACGCAAAAAAGAATCATCAGAATACAATACCATTATAAACTGGTTTTCGTCTAACAATATTTTAGATTTATTAGATCACGAAAATGATAAAGTTTATTCATCTGCATTAACCGTTGTGGATGGCTTGGAAGAAGTGGTAGCAAAATATCATCCAAAAGCCAAAGGTGCTGAAAAATTTGTACTAATGGAATTTGTTTTACACGGTTTAGCAGAGCATTCACTTTTAAGTAAAAACAAATTAATACAAGGCGTTACCTTTAAAGATTTATTTGGCTCACTATTAAATCAAAATTTAAGTTTTGAATAAGTAAATTTTAGTAACAGCTAAATAAAATATAAACTACTAATTATAAGTAAAACGGTGTTTATTTTTCACTTCAGTTAAATGAACATTAAAATACTAATTAATTATAGCCCCAAAGGCTTATTTAATTGTAATTACAACAGGGTATTGCATAAGTGTTTAGGTTTCTCTAAACTACTTCTTTAAGTAAAATTTTAGGTAAGTATGGGTATAAATTGTAAATTAGTAGCCATTAAAATAAATACATTTATATTATGAATTACGATATTATAGTTATAGGCAGCGGTCCTGGTGGTTACGTTACTGCTATTCGCGCCTCGCAATTAGGCTTTAAAACTGCTATTATTGAAAAAGAAAGTTTAGGCGGTATTTGCCTTAATTGGGGCTGTATTCCCACAAAAGCATTATTAAAAAGTGCGCAAGTATATGAGTATTTAAACCATGCTAAAGAGTATGGTATTAGTGCCGATAATATTAAAGCCGATTTTACAGCCGTTGTAAAACGTAGCCGCGATGTGGCCGATGGCATGAGCAAAGGCATTCAGTTTTTAATGAAAAAAAATAAAATTGATGTAATAATGGGTACTGCTAAAGTAAAAGCAGGTAAAAAAGTGGAGGTGCTTGCTGCAGATGGTAAAGCAACTACTTATAACGCAAACCATATTATTATTGCTACAGGCGCTCGTTCGCGCTCATTACCAAATTTACCACAAGACGGTAAAAAAATTATTGGCTACCGCGATGCCATGGTATTACCAAAGTTACCAAAAACATTAGTAGTGGTAGGTAGCGGAGCTATTGGTGTTGAGTTTGCATATTTTTATGCTACAATGGGTACTAAAGTTACCATTGTTGAATTTATGCCAAACATTGTACCTGTTGAAGACGATGAGGTGAGTAAGCAACTAGAAAAATCGTTTAAAAAAGTTGGCATAGAAATTATGACCGAAGCATCGGTTGAAAGTGTGGATACAAAAGGCGAAGGTTGTAAAGTAACCGTTAAAACAAAAACAGGTAATATAGTTTTAGATGCCGAAATCGTATTAAGTGCTGTTGGTATTGAAGCAAATATTAATGGAATTGGTTTAGAAGAAGTTGGTATTAAAACAGATAAAGGTAAAATTGTAACGGATAAGTTTTATGCTACAAACATTGCGGGTTATTATGCCATTGGCGATTGTTCGCCAGGCCAAGCATTAGCACACGTGGCTAGTGCCGAAGGCATTACCTGCGTTGAGAAAATAAAAGGCATGCATGTAGATGCTATTGATTATAATAACATACCAGGTTGTACCTATTGCCAACCCGAAGTAGCAAGTGTTGGTTTTACCGAAAAGAAAGCTAAAGAAGCGGGTTACGAAATTAAAGTGGGTAAATTTCCTTTTTCGGCAAGCGGTAAAGCAAGCGCTTCTGGTGCAAAAGATGGCTTCATAAAAATAATTTTTGATGCCAAGTATGGCGAAATATTAGGTGCCCACATGATTGGTGCAAACGTTACCGAAATGATTGCCGAAATTGTTGCCTTACGTAAATTAGAAAGTACAGGACACGAATTAATTAAAACTATACATCCACATCCTACAATGAGTGAAGCCATTATGGAAGCCGCAGCAGCTGCGTATGGCGAAGTAATACATTTGTAAGATTAAAGAAACTAATTTTCAAACTAAAAGTTAGTTTAAAAGCCTTTAAATTATTTGGCAAAATGAATACATTTTGATAGATAATTTAAAGGCTTTTTTAATGGTGTTATTTGGCAATTAACCAATCATGTGTAAAAAATCAATTTCTTTAGCCGTTAAAAAACGGTGCTTACTACGTGGTAAATTCTTTTTGGTTAAACCTGCAAAAACTACACGGTCTAGTTTTTCTACTTCATAACCCAAGTGTTCAAAAATACGACGCACTACACGGTTTTTACCACTATGTATTTCAATACCAATTTCTTTTTTGCCTTCGCCTACAAAGGCTAAATCATCAGCTTTTACAATGCCATCTTCTAATTTTATACCTGCGTTAATGGCAGCAAAATCGGCTGGCTTTAAACCTTTGTTTAAACTTACGTGATATACCTTTTTTACATTGTGTTTTGGATGAGTTAATTTTGTAGTTAACTCGCCATCGTTTGTAAATAAAAGTAAGCCAGTTGTGTTTCTATCTAATCGTCCAACAGGGTATAATCGTTCGCGGCAAGCGCCAGCAATTAATTCCATTACCGTGTGGCGCTCTTGAGGATCATCGGTAGTAGTTATATAATCTTTAGGTTTGTTTAATAGTAAATAAACTTTGCGTTCGCTTTTTATTTTAGCGTCGCCGTAGCTAACAACATCGCCTGGCTTAACTTTGTAGCCCATTTCGGTAATAGGCACGCCATTTACTTTTACGGTGCCGCCAGCTATTAGAGTATCGGCATCGCGGCGCGAAGCAATACCTGAATTTGATAAATATTTATTTAATCGTATTAAACCATCTTTATTTTCGGCATGTTGTTTTTTTGATGAATTAGATTTTGAAAAATGCGCTTCATCACTATTTTTATTTTTGGTAAAGGCTTTTCCTTCGGCAAATTCATCAAATTTTACGCGTTTGTTTTGTTCTAATAATTCATCGCCATGCGGCTTATGTTTGCGATGTGGTTTATCGTCAGTTATTGATTTTTTATCGGTAGTTTTATCATATTTTTTAAACGATATTTCATCTTCTGCTCCAAAACTTTGGCTAGGTTTATCGCCAAAATCTTTTTTAAATGGCTTTTTATCATCACTACCATAAGTTTTTTTATAGGGTTTATCGCCAAAGTCTTTTTTAAACGGCTTTTTATCTTCACCGCCTATTGGTTTTTTGTAGGGTTTATCGCCAAAATCTTTTTTAAATGGCTTTTTATCATCGCTACCATATGTTTTTTTATATGGCCTATCGTATGTTTTTTTATCATCGTCTCCAAAACTACGGCGGGGTTTATCGTTAAATGTTTTTGGGTTAGTGCTTCTAAAATCTTTATTTTTACTAAACGAACGTTTTGCTTTATAACCTGCTTTAGTTTCTGTTTCAGCAGTGTTTTCGCCTTTTTTAAAGGTTTTACGTGGTTTTTTATCGCCAGATGGTTTAAACGATTTACCTCTATCGCTGGATGATTTATTGAATTTTGACATACTGCAAATATACTATTTTACGTTAGGATAAAACGCACCCTCTATATGTTTTATAGTTTGGGTATTATTTTGTATTAAAATAGATACGATATCAAACCTACAATCGGCCATATTATTGGATTTAACTAAATAATTATGTGCGGCAGTTACTAAAAATTGCTGTTTTTTTTTAGTTACAAAATCTTTAGGTTCGCCATAAGCATTGCCTGTTCGGGCTTTAACTTCAACAATGGCAAGGGTGTT
>JAYTRS010000446.1:0-3297 GCA_043746065.1 Bacteroidota bacterium
AATTAAGCCTATTAATCCTCCAAAAATTAGTAGTACAGTAAGTTATTACACTTACTTTAAAGACAAACGTAACGCTTTATGGATAGGAACAAGTGGCGGCCTTTTAAAATGCAACAGCAAAAATGATTTCCAAGTATTTAAAAAAGAAAACGGACTAGTTGATAATAGCATTTGGAAAATTATGCAAGACCGTGAATCAAATTTATGGTTTACCTCCGATCAAAATGGCATCTCAAAACTGTCAAGCGAAAGATTTTATTGTCTTACAACAAAAGATGGTTTGCTGCAAGACCAAATAAAAAGAGTTTATGAGGATAAGGCTGGCAACTATTGCATTGGCTCCAAAATTGGGTTAACGCTATTTGGCAAAAATAAAATTACAAATTTTAAAAACACAGATTTAGGAGGAAGTGCTGATATTAATACAATTGTACAAGATAGAGATGGGAATTATTTAATAGGCACATCTAATGGTTTATTAATTTATAATGGAAAAATGTTTCGCCGTATTGTATGTAAGGATGCTGCAAGCCAATACAATTCCATTTACAATATACTATGCGATAGCGATAACATTATTTGGTTAGGCACACCTATAGGCGTAGCAAAAATGGAGAAGGGTTATATTAAACCTTTAGAAAATATTTCGATTACAAAAAACTATATTTTTATAATATTTCAAGATAAAAGTAAAAACCTATGGTTTGGTGCAGAAGATGGCTTATATAGGTTTGATGGTTTAAACGTAAAACACTTTACTGAAAAAGATGGCTTTACGCAGAAACGAGTTACTAGTATAATTGCTGATAAAGAAAATAATTTATGGTTTGCAACCCACGCTGGTTTATTTTATCTAAAAGGAGGTTCTTTTATTAACTTTTCTGATAAGCAAGGGTTAGCAGCAAACGAAGTTATGTCAGTAATTCAAGATAATAATGGATTAATGTGGGCTGGTTATTCAACAGGGTTAGATAAAATTACAGTTAATAATAACACCATTAAAGTAAAACATTTTGGAATTGAAGACGGCTTTTTGGGCCAAGATTGTAGTGCAAACTGTATGATAATTAACACTAAAGGAGAACTTGTTGTTGGCACTTCTAAAGGATTAATGTTTTATCAAAAACAATACGATAAAGAAAATAATTTAGCCCCTATTACTAAACTAACAAGCATTGATTTGTTTTTTCAAAAAACGGATTGGTTGCAATACAGCGATTCCTGTAGCACAAAAAATATTCCAATTAACTTAGAGTTATCATACGATAAAAATTATCTCACCTTTAATTTTATTGGGGTAAGTTTAACCACTCCCCAAAAAGTAAATTATAAATATATGGTAAAAGGAATTGATAAAGATTGGCGCTTTTCTGAAAAAACTGACGTTTCTTATTCTAATATTCCGCCAGGAAAATATGAATTTATACTTTATGCCAATAATGGAGAAGGGGTTTGGAATGCCAACCCAATTGTTTTTCAGTTTAAAATTAAACCTCCCTTTTGGAGAACCTGGTGGTTTTACAGTATTATTTTACTAATAATTTCAATCGGTATTTATTCCTATTTTAAAATTAAAAACTCTAACAAAAAAATCTTAAAACAAAATGAAATAATTGCCGAAAAAAATGGAGCATTGCAAAATGCAAATAAAGAAATTGCAGAAAAAAATCAAAATATAACAGATAGTATAAATTATGCTAAACGTATTCAACAAAATTTTTTAACCTCCGAAAAAATTTTAAACAAGGTATTAAACGAGCATTTTATTATATTTAAACCTCGTGATATAGTAAGTGGCGACTTTTATTTAGCATTTGATTTAGAAGATAGAATTACCATTGTTTGTGCAGATTGTACAGGGCATGGCATTCCGGGCGCATTTATGAGTTTAATAGCAATTAGTTTATTAAACGAAATATCACGTTCAAAAACCATTTTAAGTACATCACAAATTTTAGAAGAACTAAGAGAGCGAATAATTAACGCTTTAAACTCCGAAAGAAATGAAAGTGGTGGTAAAGATGGAATGGACATTTCTATACTCTCTATTTTTAAACAAAAAGGTAATGATGAAAATATAAATATCGATTTTTCTGGAGCAAATAGCTCCATGTATATAGTTTCTAATAAAGAAAACAAAATACATATGGAGCAATATAAAGGCGATAAACAACCCGTAGGTTATTATTCAAACATGAAGCCTTTTACTAAGATTAACGTATCTGCAAAAAAAGGAGATATTATTTATTTATTTACAGATGGATATGCTGACCAGTTTGGCGGTAAAAAAGGGAAAAAATTGATGTCAAAACAACTTAAACAACAAATTTTGTTGGCTTATAATTTACCTTTAAACGAACAAAAATTATATTTAGATACTACTTTTTTAAATTGGCAAGGTAAGCTTGAACAGGTTGATGACGTTACGGTTATAGGTATTAAATTGTCATAACACTAGAATTACCTTGTTTTTTGTGATTTAAAATCGGTATTAACCTTTTTTCAAAAGTAAAAGTCTGCAAAAATGACATTCAAGAACTTGTTGATTTGTTTGCGTAGGTATATAATTAACTGTGCCTAATACCAAGCATGCTTAATTTTTTGTGGGTTAACGCTCAAATGCGTAACTTTAGCGAGCAAAAAACGGACGCCCGTTTGTCAACCAATAAATAAAGTAAAACAGCTATGAGCGATAATCAAAAAATAATAATAGGCATTAGCCAAGGAGATATTAATGGAATTGGGCTTGAGTTAATTTTAAAAACATTAACCGAACCGGGTATTGTTGAAATTTGTACCCCCGTTTTATTTAGTTCGCAAAAAACGGTTTCGTATTACAAAAAAGTGTTGGGTATGGAAGATTTTAATTTTAACCCCATGCGCGATTTTACACAACTTAATCACAAAAAAGTAAATGTATTTGTGTGTTACGAAGAAGAAGTGGCTATTGAAATGGGTAAAAGTACCGATGTAGGTGGTAAGTATGCGCTTATTTCGCTGACAAATGCCACCGAAGCTTTAAAACAAAATCATATTAACGCATTAGTTACTGCGCCAATAAATAAAAGTAATATACAAAGCGAAGGTTTTAACTTTGTGGGCCATACCGAATATTTAGGAGAGCAATTGGGTGGCGACCCCTTAATGTTATTGTGTACCGATAACGGATTGCGTGTAGCCGTAGTAACAGGCCACGTACCAGTAAAAGAAATAACATCAAAAATAACTACCGAATTAATTGCAAAAAAAATTGTACAACTACACGAATCCTTAAAAAAAGATTTTGGTATTCGTAAA
>JAYTRS010000447.1:0-3281 GCA_043746065.1 Bacteroidota bacterium
GCATTAGCAATTTTTTGGATTTACAAAATTGCATCTACAGTAATGCATGGTATGGATGAATTAAAAGAAGCAATGCCAGGTGCTATGGATTCATTAAACAAAGCAGTAGAAGTTTTAAAAGAACTTGCCGATACTACTCAAGCTCACTAATCATATTTGAATTGTAAATTTAACCGTTTGGCTTTAAACCCAAACGGTTTTTTTATTGCCATTTTTTAAATAATATAATACTAAACCTTATCTTTACAACAAACCAAACATTATATTCATGAAAAATATTATTACAATTACTACATTACTTCTTTCTATATCTGCCTTTTCGCAATCTATTTCGGTAAAAGAAAGTAACGAAAAATTTAGTACAGGCTCGCAAAATGCCATTACAACTACTATTATAGAAAATAAATTAGACGATGTATTAAGCCAGTGGAAAAAAGTTTTAAAAGATTTTAAAAACGAAAAAGTAAAAGATAGCGATAATGAAGTATTTGGCGATAATATTTTAATAAAAGATTGGGGCAATAACCCTGTTGATTTTTATACAAAATTTGAAGAAAATAAAAAAGATAAAACAGTTAAAATGATGGTTGCTGTTGATTTGGGAGGCACTTACTTGAGCTCATCAAAAGATAAAGATAAATACAAATTTGTAGAAAAAATGGTAAAAGAGTTTGCCGTAAAACAATCTAAAGCACCTATTGAAGATGCCATTAAGGATGCTACAAAATTACAAGCCAAGCAAGAAGACCAGCAAAAAGATTTAGAAAAAGATAACAAAAATCTTAATAACGATATAGTAGATTATAAATCAAAAATAACCCGTGCCGAAACAGACATTGTAACCAAAAACGGCGAATTAGAAAAGAAAAAAGGTGAAGTAGCCATTCAAAAAAAGGTGGTTGAAGCAAGCGCAGGCGCAGTAAACGAACAAGCAAAATCATCTAAAAAAATATACGAAAAATTAACCGACCAAGAAAAAGACTTAGAAAAAGATAAAAAAAACCTAAAAGAAGATATTGAAAAGTATAAAAACAAAATTAAAGATGCCGAAAAAGACATAAAGAAAAACGAAGAAGAACAAGTAAAGAAAAAAGCCGAAATTGAAGCCCAAAAAAAAGCAGTTGAGACCTTAAAAACCAAACTTAACGCCGTTAATTAATAGTTCTCTCTTGCATTCGTAAAATCGTCGACTTATTTGTCACCCTGAGCTTAGTCGAAAGGGGGAGGAAGAGAGATTTAGATTGGACTATTTATTTTTTCAAATGGTATAATAAATACAAGCCAATTTTACAAAAAACACAATACTAAATTAATATTGTTAAAAATTGTAACTATTTAGTTATTAAGCTATTAAAATATATCAATTCTTGCAAAAATCCCTTAGATTGTTAGTATATTTGTAGCCCGATTTAATTAAGGCTAAAATTGGAAATTAAATAATTATGTAAAACCCCTCAAATTGCGCCTTAACAGTTTGATACAATTATAATAAAATGTCACAAAAAGAATTAGTAGGAAATCCCGATTTCGACTGGAGCGCAATCGGTAAAAAACAAGACAGTTACTCCAACGAAGAAAAAGCATCGTTTGATGAATTGTATGGTAAATCATTAAAAACAATTGCCGATCTTCAATTAATTGAAGGCGTAGTGGTATCAAAAAATAACCGCGAGGTGGTTGTAAACATTGGTCACAAATCAGATGGCGTTGTTGCTTTATCTGAATTTCGTTACAACCCCGATTTAAAAATTGGCGATACCGTTGAAGTATTTGTTGAAAGTGCTGAAGATGCGCACGGGCAATTAGTATTATCACACAAAAAAGCGCGTGCTAACAAAAGTTGGGATCGTGTTAATGTTGCTCTTACTACTGAAGAAATTGTTAAAGGTCATGTTAAATGCCGTACAAAAGGTGGTTTAATTGTTGATATATTTGGTATTGAAGCATTTTTACCAGGTAGCCAAATTGATGTTAAACCAATTCGCGATTACGATATTTACGTAGGTAAAACAATGGAGTTTAAAGTTGTTAAAATTAATAACGAGTTCCGTAACGTAGTTGTATCGCACAAAGCATTAATTGAAGCAGAGATTGAAACACAAAAACGCGATATTATTTCTAAATTAGAAAAAGGCCAAGTATTAGAAGGTACTGTTAAAAACATTACGTCTTATGGTGTGTTTATTGATTTAGGTGGTGTTGATGGTTTAATACATATTACTGATTTATCGTGGGGTCGTATTAATCACCCAGAAGAAATTGTAAAATTAGACGAGAAAATTCAAGTTGTAATTTTAGAATTTGATGACGATAAAAAACGTATTGCATTAGGTTTAAAACAATTAAGCAAGCACCCTTGGGAAGGTTTAGATACTGAATTAAAGGTTGGAGATAAAGTAAAAGGTAAAGTAGTAGTTATTAACGATTACGGCGCATTTATTGAAATTGCACAAGGAGTTGAAGGTTTAGTTCATGTTAGTGAAATGAGCTGGAGCCAACACTTGCGCAGTGCACAAGAATTTGTAAAAGTAGGCGATGAAATTGAAGCACAAGTATTAACATTAGACCGCGAAGAGCGTAAAATGAGCTTAGGCATGAAACAATTAACGCCTGATCCTTGGAATATGATTGTTGACAAGTACTCTAAAGGTAGCAAACACACTGGTACGGTGCGTAACTTTACCAATTTTGGTGTATTTGTTGAGTTAGAAGAAGGTGTTGATGGTTTAGTTCATATTTCTGATTTAAGCTGGAGCAAAAAAATTAAGCACCCAAGCGAATTTTGTAAAGTAGGTGATAAAATGGAAGTTGCCGTTTTAGAAATTGATGGCGAAAATCGTCGTTTAAGTTTAGGACACAAGCAAATTGAAGAAAACCCATGGGATGTATTTGAAACTATTTTCTTAGTAGATTCAATACACCAAGGTACAGTAATGGTTGTAAACGATAAAGGTGCAACAATTGGCTTACCTTATGGTGTTGAAGGCTTCTGCCCTGCCCGTCACTTAAATAAAGTGGAAGGTGTAAATGCTAGAGCTGAAGAAGTTTTAGACTTTAAAGTAATAGAATTTAGCAAAGACGCTAAACGTATTGTTGTATCACACGCACGTTTACACGAAGAAGTGAAAGAAGAAGCTAAAAAAGTAGAAAAAGCAACTAAAAAATCGGATGCTGATGATGCTAAAAAAGCAGTTAAAAAAATAAAAGATAACCAAGAACGTTCAACATTAGGAGATATTTCTGCATTATCTGATTTAAAAGACAAAATGGACGGTAAATAA
>JAYTRS010000448.1:0-3275 GCA_043746065.1 Bacteroidota bacterium
TTAATTCGTTATAACCTTCAAAAATAGTTTCGTTGTTTGCAGCAGTTAAAACTAACTTACCAGTAACATCATAAATAGAAACGGTAATGTTTGAGTTAATGTTTGAGTTAATCATTAATATGGTTTGGTTTGCTGTTGGGTTTGGATACAAAGCAACATAACCAATTTGTTTTTTTACTTCTGTAATTAATGTTGCGGAACCAGTGTTGGCTGCAATTGGAGTGTCGGTGAAACTAGCACCAGAGGCAGCAATTCCTGTACCAACTGGGCGATAATCTGGGGTTAAATATTGGTAAGGATTTACTAAAATATTTGCCGAAGAATTTAAAGTATCATTACCCTGTACTGCGTTTGATACCCAACCGTTAGCGCTTGGAGCAATTACTCCAAAAGTACCAGTTTCCATACAACGTTGGCCATAACCAGCAAAAATATTGTTTTTTACACGTAAAGCACCACTGTTAGCATTGCCTTCGCAGGCATTTCCATCAATATATAAACCACGAGTTGCATGATCCATTAAAATGGTATTGTAGATTTTTAAATTTGAATTACGACGGATACGTGCACCACGACGGAAACCCGTAGCATACGTAGCAGTTAATACACCGCGTAATGGACCAATATCAGTAATATTACTAAAAATACCCGCAGTTAATGGAGTTGATACAGAACCCGACGGATCATTATCAGATTCAAAACCTTCAGATGTTGAAATTGCTGGATTATCAGAAATGTTGGGGTCACGTACCCCTAAACAAAATTGTACATTACCACTAAAACCATTATCAGTATCCCAATCGTCATCTAAACCACGATAAGCTATTAAGTGTTTACAATTTACTGTACCACCAAACCACTCAAACGAATCGTCGTTAGTAAAAGAACACTGTACATAATCAATAGTAGTACCACGACCAGTTGCACAAAAAGTTAAACCATTAATTTCTTTATTTGGTTGGTAAACATAACCACCAAACTCAATACGTACATATTGTAATGAACCAGAGTTATCGTTATCATTACTTCCACCATATTGTGTATCGGCACTAACAGGTAAGCCCTCAACATAATTTGTACCAGCTGCGTTTGTTAATGTGCCAGAACCAGCAGGGCTATTGTTTGTTGCTAAACCCATTAAAACTACACCCCCCCAATCGCCTAAACCACGTGCACCAGGTGCTTGGTTAGATGTAAATACAATTGGCGCGTTAGCTGTACCGTTTGCAATTAATTGAGCTCCTGTAGTAATAAATAAACCTGCTCCGGTTGTTGCCTTATCTCCTAAAATAGTCACACCAGGTTGAATAGTTAATACAGCATTATTTTTTACAAAACATTGTGCCGATAATAAAACGGTTTGACCAGTTGCCCACGTAGTGTTAGAGGTAATGTTACCTGTAACTGTCATAGTTGGTGCTGGATAGTTTGTGTTTTGTGGATCCCAATTAGCCCAAGTGCCTGTCCACATTGGAGTTGGCGCTGGCGCAAATGCACCGCGGTAAGTTGTTGGCACAAAAAACGGAGTTTGTGCAATTGCCGTTGTTAATGTTAAAGCGGTTAAAGCCGATAGTAAAATTTTTTTCATTTTGTTTTTTATATTATTTATTTGTGCAAAGATGAGGCAAGGTTGTTTTAAAAACGTTAATTAAAAATTAAGTTAAACAGATGATTACGTTACGCTAATGTTAAAACCTATAACTTATAATAAATGAGTAAACCGAGCCGTAGTTACGTATAAAATTTACATAATCTTTTTTAGGGTCGTACATATTGCTTTTTCTTTTTTCATCGCCTTTATAATAAATAATATAGTCGTTATGTAAAAGATCTTTTATATTAAGACGTAATTCTAATTTATTTTTAAAAAACGATTTTGTTAGTTGTAAATCAACTACGGTTCGGGCTTTTTCCCATCGGTTTCCATCAATTTCGTTGCCCACAAGCCAAATCCTTTCGCCAACCCTGTTTAGCATACCAGTTATACTAAACCCGTTATCATTATCTATATATGAAATACCAGTATTAATTATATATGGTGCTTGGCCTTGCATGGTGCGGGTGTTGGGCACAGCATTATTAAGTCCCTTTACATCAACTTCTGATTTTATAAGCGCTAAATTTGAAAACAAACTTAAATTGTTTAAAAACTTAATAGAGTCGGTTTTTAAAACAGCACCTACATTTACACGGTATTCTAATTCGCCACCAATTACGTGTCCAAAATTAGCATTGCGGTAATAAATTTGGCTTTCGTTTCCAGATAACATATACCGTTCAATAGGCGTATTAAAATATTTGTAAAAACCTGATATTGTAAATAATTGCCCACGACCTGGGTAAACTTCAAAGCGGGCATCATAATTTTGTATATAGCATCGTGTAAGGCCAGCATTACCAGCGGTAGATAATTTTGTTTCGGGGTCGTACCAATTAGTAACAGCCAACTCTCTAAACTCAGCTCGGTTTAGGGTTTTGTAATATGACAACCGAATACCAAATTTTTCGTTAATGTTATAAATTAAATTAACCGATGGTAAATAATCGTTAATGGTACTTTTTACAATGGTAGAATCTATTTTACCATATTTTACATTTACTCGTTGGGTATAGCTTTCATATCTAACACCACTAATTAATCGTATTTTATCTTTAAATTTAAATTCAGCCATAGCATAATAAGCTAATAGTTTTGATGAGGCTTTGTAATTATCATCGGCATGTGTTATTTCGCTGGCTTTAAAACCACCAGTGCCAAGCGGTGTTACACTCATGTTTTGTGCCGAAAATATTAAGTCTTCGGGTAGATATAATAAACTATCGTCTTTAGCAACATAACCAGGGTTACCTGGTGTTCCACCAGCCGAGTATTGATTTAAACCAAATTGTCTAATGCTGTATTCGCGAACCCTATCTTGATACAAGGCCCCAATTTTAGCATCTATTTTAAAGTTTTCGCTTAGTTTAAAGGGACGAGATATATCAAATTTTAAGTTTTGAATTTTTTCATTTAATTTAGAATATACCCTATATCCCGCATAATTAGGCCCAGCTCCTTGTCCACTAGCAATATCTGCCATGTAAATGGTATCTTTTGGGTGTGGGTCTGATGGGTCTAAAATAGCTATATTTTTAGAGTAGGATGTAGAACGAAAATTAGGCACAGAGCGTTGAACGGTACTAATACCACCATTCCAACTTATTTTAATTTTTGGTTTTGCAATAAGATGATCGCCATTAAGTTGAGACGAAAAAATTTGATTAGCAGTAAAATA
>JAYTRS010000449.1:0-10130 GCA_043746065.1 Bacteroidota bacterium
CCACTAAACACCACCGAAGACGACCGTTATTACGTTATCAATTCCAATGGCAGTAAAGGCTATTTTAGCAGCAATAGGTCGGGGTCGGGGGGTATTGGTAAGCAAGATATTTATGAGGTAACTCCTGGTATTTTAGGAGAAAAACCTGTTGTAGCCTTATTAAAAGGCATTGTTTATGGTAACGATAAACCCGTTGAAGCAAAAATTGAAGTTTTTAAAATTGTACAAAAAGAAAACATTGGCCCCTTTTATTCAAACAACACTACTGGCAAATACCTTATGGCCCTTAGCCCTGGGTTTTTGTACCGTATTAGAGTTATAGCCGAAGGTTTTGACCCCATTGAAGAAGATTTAGATACTGAAAACTTAAACAAATTTATGGAAACAAATAAAGATTTTTATTTGTATAGTATTAAACAGGGTACTCTAGCCATAGTTGACACTGCCAATAAAATAATTAGTACACCAACTGTAGCATCCTTACCCTGCAATGATTCTAAATTACCCGATTTTACACCCTTAAAAGGTAAATCGTTAAACGATGTGGCCGTTTACAAACAACTATTAAGTACAACAGGTAACTATTGTGCTACTAAATTAATATTTAAAGTACAAATTGCTGCTTACCGTAAACCTAATAATTATAAGTACGATCATTTAAACCAATTTGGTAAACCCGAAGTTGTAAATTATCCCGATGGTATTACGCGCTTTACACAATTAGAATTTAAAACCATAAACGAAGCCGAAGTACAACGCCAAAAAGCAATAGCCAAAGGTCAAACCGATGCTTGGATTGTAGCCTTTATTGATGGTAAACGCTATACCTTAGAAGAATTAATTATGCTTGATTTTTTAGGAAAAAGCATTAATTAAATCCTATCAAAACTCAAATATTGAGGCTTAATTTTAATTTAAAAATTTCTTGCAGTTTTTCTATAAGATAAAATGTTTTCTCTTTACATTTTATTTTGTTTGGCAATTAGCTAGTTTGTAAAAATAGTCTCTTAAAATCCACCCACAAAACTTAGTTGAAACACAAGTGGACTAGGATATATGGATAGTAATGGGTTGTACGTTAAATTATATAAAAGCGTAGCTATTAATGCAGCTTTGTTTCCTAAAATATATCGGTAACCGCCGCCTACAAATGCATAATCTACCCATACTTTTTGCTTTGGGTTAATGGTATTGTAAAAATCAGGTTGTAATAGTTTATCGTATTGGCCTTGCAAAAACAAAGTGGGTGTTACTAAGTAGCGGGCATATACCCTACCACCATAAATAGTTTGTGTAACCCGCCCATATTGCCCCCCATAATCTTTACTAAAATAATTGTAAATAAAACCAGTGCCCACATTTAGGTTTTTAAAAACATTATAACCAATAGTTGGGGTTACATTAATATAGGTTGCGTTATTAAAATAAACCGAAAAATTACCACCGTAAGTAAATTTTTTAAGCCAATCTGTATTTTTTGTTTTTTTAATTTTAGTGGTATCTGTTTTGTTGGTGCCGTAGTAAACATCATCGGTTTGGGCGTTTAAAAAGGTAAATGTAAAAACGCACAAAAAGGTAATTATAAATTTAGTTATCATTTTAAAAATTTAAGTAATAATCTTTAGTTAGTGTTTTATACTCTTGGGTATAATCAAAATGTTTTTCTGATTCAATAATTAAAGTGCTTTCGCTAAACTCAGTTTCTTTAAATTCAAATTGCATTAAATGCCTTTTTTCGGTTTCAATACTGGGTTTGGTTCGCACCCGCATTAATTTTGATAAATATAAACCCTTTTGCTGTGCCAATTCTCTAAAAATAATAGCTTCGTTTTTGGGTAGTATTAAACAAAATTTGCCTTTATCCTCTAATAATTTTTTTACGCCGTCAATTAGATCATCAAAAGGTAATAAATCGTTGTGTCGCGCATATTTTCTATTATCGCCAGTACTTTTTAACGAATCAATAAAATAGGGTGGGTTAGTAACAATTAAATTAAATTTTTGAGTGTGTGTTTTTGTAATTTCTTGAAACGATGTATGCACCACATTTACTTTTTTATTAAATACACTTTGGGCTACGTTATGAGTAGCTTGTTCGGTACTATCTTTATCAATATCAATGGCTAAAATAGTGGCGTTGCTTTTTTGCGCTAACATTAAGGCAATAACGCCAGTACCAGTGCCAATATCCAAAATAAAATTACTACCATTGGGTACTACCCAAGCACCCAATAAAACGGCATCTGTGCTCACTTTCATGGCACATTTATTTTGTTTTATTGTAAATTGTTTAAACGCAAAACTATCGTTTGCCATAAGGCTATTTTAGTAAATAAAATAAAGGTAATAATAACAAATCAATAATTATAATTTTAATAAAAATTGTAACTAAAACAGTAAAATAACATTTTTTTTATTTTTTCTGTCATTATAATAAATTTTATTATATTAGCGCCTTATAATCCTTACCTTAAGATATGAAAAAAATTACTAAACTTACTTTAACAGCCCTTGCTGTTGTTATGATTAGTGCCAATGGTTTTTCGCAAAAACTATTAAAAAAAGCCGATGCTACTTTTGAAGCTCATCAATACTATAAGGCTATACAAATGTACAAGCAAGCTTATGCTCAAGCTCCAAAAGATAAAAAAGCGTTAATAATGTACAAGTCTGGTGTTGCTAGCCAAGAAATTAACGATTATAAAGCAGCCGAAACCTATTACCAAAAAGCTATTACAGCTAGTTTTGATGATCCAACAGTATATTTACACTTAGCGGAGGTTTTAAAAAACCAATTAAAATACCCAGAAGCTATTGTAGAATATAATAACTACAAAGCTAAAGGTGGCGATGGTAAAAAAGCCGATTTAGGCGTAAAATCGTGCGAACTTTCTCAACAATGGAAAGATGCCCCACAACGTTATAAAATCGAAAATATGTCGTTAATCAACTCTAAAGAAAGTGATTTCTCGCCAAGTTTTAGCGATAAAAAATACCAAACAATTACCTTTACCTCCCGCCGCGAGGGTGCTTTAGGAGCACAAGAATTAAATCTTGGTACTAACCACTCAGATATTTACGAAACTAAACTTAATCCAAAAGATGGTAAATGGTCAACTCCTACTATTTTACCTCCAGCCATTTCTTCTCCAGTAAACGAAGCTACTGCTTGGGTAAGTAAAAAAGGAGATTTAATATTTTTTACACGTTGCCCTGAAGAAAGTAATAAACAAGCAAAATGTGCTGTGTATATGGCTAAAAAACAAGGTAGTACTTGGGGCGAAGCTACTAAATTACCATTTAATAATGATACTGTTCAATTTGGTCACCCATGTTTAAACTCTACAGGTACTGTTTTATACTTTACATCTCGTAAAAGTGGTGGTTATGGTGGTTTAGATATTTGGTCGTGTACGTTTGATGTAAAAGCAAATTCGTGGGGACAGCCAGTAAATGCTGGTCCTGCGGTAAATACCGAAGGTGATGAAATGTATCCAACAATTACTGATGATAACAAAAAATTATATTTCTCTTCAAACTACCACCCAGGTATGGGAGGTTTAGATATTTTTATGGCTGAAATTAGTGCCGATGGTAAATTTAACAAAGCCGTTGAAAACTTAAAATCGCCAATAAACTCTTCGTTTGACGATTTTGGAATTATTTTTGAAGGTAAAAAACAACGTGGCTATTTTACTAGTAACCGCGAAGGTGGAAAAGGTAGCGATGATATTTATAGCTTTAATTTACCACCATTAAACTTTAGCTGTAAAGGTTTAGGTTTAAGCTCAGGTTCTAGCCGTACAGGTGCTGGTAAAGGCGAAACTGTTGAAAACGTTAAAATTAAAATTGTAGGTAGCGATGGTACTATTAACGAGTATAACACAACTAAAGATGGTAGCTATACCTTTAAATTAAAAGAAAAAAATACTTATACCATTACTACTGAAGCAGGTAAAAGTTCCAAATCGGCTACTTTTACAAAAGATGGTTACTTTAACTCACAAGATAAACGTGTAATTTCTACTGTTGGGTTAGATAAATCAAAAGATTTTATTGCTGATTTTGAATTAAAGCCAGTAGAAAGAGAAATTCGTATGCCTCAAGTATTATACGAATTAGGTAAAGCAGATTTATTGCCACAATCTAAAGATTCGTTAAACTTCCTTTACCAAACTTTAGTAGATAATCCTAACATTATTTGCCAATTAAATGCACATACAGATAGCCGTGGCGATGCGAAGAAAAATCAAGAATTATCTCAACGTCGTGCTCAAAGTTGTGTTGATTATTTGGTAAATGAAAAGAAAATTGCACCAGCACGCTTAAGTGCTAAAGGTTTTGGTAAAACAATGCTTTTAATTACTGATGATGTTATTGCAAAAGCAAAAACAAAACAAGAAAAAGAAGCTTTGCACGCCTTAAACCGTCGTACAAACTTTAGTATTTTAAGTTTTGATTATGTAGATCCTAATGCTCCTAAAAAAGATCCAAACAAAACAAACCCTACTAAAAAACCAACAGAAGAAGATGACGAAGAATAAAATCTTTGTTTTAACTCAGTAAAGTATAACAAAAAAGGCTATCTTAAATGGATAGCCTTTTTTAGTTAACACCATTTGCACTTTGGTTAAAACGGTAATGATTAATATTAAAACGATAATGTTTGCCTTTAATTGGTTTAAATGAGCTTTTAACGAATCACGATGAGGTTTTAACTCAACACGATGAGGTTTTAATTGAACACAATAGGGTTTTAACTCATAATGATGGGGCTCTAACTGAACACTATCAGGTTTTAATTGAACACGATAGGGTTTTAACTCATAATGATGGGGCTCTAACTGAACACTATCAGGTTTTAATTGAACACGATAGGGTTTTAACTCAACATGATGAGGTTTTAATTGAACCCGATAGGGTTTTAACTCAACATGATGAGGTTTTAATTGAACACAATAGGGTTCTAACTCATCACGATGAGGTTTTATCGCATTGTATTATTAATAAAAAATTAAGCATTAAAAATAAAATCTTAAATTTGTGCCCTTAAAAAAAGAGTATAAACTAATAATTAAACCAAACACCAATTTTTATGGCAGGAAGCACAACTTTTACAATGTTAAAACCCGATGCGGTGGAAGCAAACAACATTGGACCTATTTTAGCAATGATTAACAAAGCGGGCTTTACCGTTAAAGCAATGAAATACATGCAACTTACTAAAGAGCAAGCAGGCTTATTTTATGCAGTGCACAAAGAGCGCCCATTTTATGGCGAACTAGTACAATACATGAGCTCAGGCCCAATTGTTGCCGCTATTTTATCTAAAACCAATGCCGTAACCGATTACCGTACCCTAATTGGTGCTACCGACCCTACAAAAGCCGATGAAGGCACTATTCGTAAAACATTTGCTAAAAGTATTGCTGCAAATGCAGTGCATGGTAGCGATAGCGACGAAAATGCCGAAATAGAATCTAACTTCTTTTTTTCGGCTTTAGAACGCTTTTAATGTAATATAAAGGTGAAAGGTAACAGAGAAGAGGTAAAAAGGAATTTTTCATTTCCCATCTTCCATTTTTGACACATAGTTTTACCAGTTATTGGCAAAAACCTACCAGTTATTAAAAAATTTATACAATTTATCAAATAACGTTTTGTAAATTGAATAAAAAAACACATTTTTGTTAAAAATTACTAAACAATAAATTAATATCAATTGGTATGATTAAATACTTATCTAATACACTAGTTAAAACAACAGGTATTGTTGCATTAACCGCATTAAGCACATTTGTTCAGGCGCAAGCAATTAACTGGGCACCAGCAGGGCCATTATATACTGTGGGTAGAATACGTAATATGATTATTGATAAAACCGATGCATCGGGTAATACTTTATTAGTAGGTAGTACTACAAGTGGCGTATTTAAATCTACTGATGGTGGTATAAATTGGTCGGGTTTACCATCTACAGTTGCTAACAGGGTAGTAAGTTATATGGCACAAGCCTCAAACGGCGATGTTTTTGTAGCCACTGGCGAAGGTTTTTTACGCGCTAGCGAAAAATTAAAAGCACAACCAGGTAGCGGTTTATACAAAATAGTATCGGGTAACTTAATGCAAGTTGCAAACGCAAGCGTTACAGGTAGTGTAATTACTAAAGTAGCCTGTAGCCCCGTAAATGCAAGTGTTGTTGCTATTGCAGGTTCAAATGGTATTTTAATTTCAGGTGATGGTGGTATTACTTTCACAGTTCCTGCTGGTATTCCAACATCTACCGATGTAATTAGCGGACAAGATTTAAAATTTGATAACAACGGTATTTTATATTGTACCATTGGTAACGAAAACTTTGATGCACCAGCCAGTAACGGAAATGTATATTCTAAAATTTTAAAATCAAACATTAGTGTTACTAACTTTACAGATATTACGCCTACAGGCTTAACAGGTGTACCTGTATTAAATTTTGGACGTATTGAGTTAGGCGTTGCACCATCTAACAATAATGTAATTTATGCCTCGTGTGCTAATAAATTTAAATCTACTAATCGCGCATCATCTACTACACAAGCCTTTATGGTATCTTACGATGCGGGTAGTACTTGGGCTTTAATATCTATTGGTTCAGCACAGTTAGATCCGTTAGGAAATGGCGGTACAGCAGCTTCGGGTGATAAAGCCCATTGTTTAACTGTACACCCAACAAATTCCGACATAGTATTTATTGGGGGGTTTCAATTATACGCTTGGCAACGCAACAATGGTAGCAATAGCAACCCTGTTGGTTTTTGGGCTAAATTTGGAACTTCAAATGCTCCAAACAGTCAATTTTATTTACACGAAAACATTCACGATGTTAAATTTGTTAGTTCGGGCGGTTCTGTAACAAAAACTTACATTATAACAGATGCAGGTATATTTCGTTCGGTTGATCTTTTTAGCTTTGCATCGTTTCAGCCATTTTACAAAGGTATAGTTACTGGGCAATTTAATACGGTGAGTATTGAGCGCTTTCCGGTAGGTGTAATACCAACTGCAAGCGGTAGTAATGTTACGCCATACAGTGGTTTTATTGGTGGTACTAGTAATGCCGGCTTAAATTATTTTAGTGGTAATTACCCAAGTGTAACCTTAGAAAACAGTTTTTTAGGTGGCGAAGTAAATGCTGCTGAATTATCAAAAATACTACCAAGTGTGGTCTATGCCTCAACATCCGACGGTAAATTATACCTAAACTCTGATGTAAAAACAGGTGCTTTTGCTCAAAAAGATATGGTTAAAAATACTTATAATACTGCTACACCACCAGCACTTACTGGACAAAGTGCAATCCCATTTGCAAACAGTGCTTATTCTGTAACTGGTACGCCCTTTAAGTTGTGGGAAAATTACGGGCAACGTGGCCCAAGCCCAAGCTTTACACCAAGCCCAGGCACACCCGATACCTTAGTGTTTTATAATGATACAGTTCGCTTTATAGCTTCGTTTACAAGCTTAAGTACATTAACAACACAAACGTTATTTAACTTTTCGGCACCACGCCCAAATAAATTTGCATTAATTGATAGTGTGGTAGTTAGAACTGGAACTATTGTATTACCTTCTGGTACCCTTGCTCCAGCTTATAATGGAACTAATCTTAAACAAATAAATATAGCTACTCCAGCAGGATATACTGTAAGTCCTGCTGCTATTACAAATACAGTGCCTTTTAATTTAACTAGTTCGAGTCTTACGGTTATAGCCTATCAAGGTACCTATTCTGTTGGTACTACCCCACCTACCTCAAGTATTTGTACAAGTAATAATACCATTACTTTAAATCAAAGTACCTTAACCGATAATATTGCAGTCACTTTTTCGGTAGCCCCATTTGCTAATATAACTGCTCCTTCTACTACTCCTGGGCATTACCGTGTGTTTTGTACGGTGTTTTATAAATATAAAGTAGCCGATACGGTAAATGTAATAGATAATACAATATCTACCAAAACAGCTACTTATACCATACCCGTTAATAAATATATAAGTTGGAGAAATACAGCAAATATTTCAAATACAGTAACTGCTTCTGTTAGATTTGACAGTATTCGTAAGCGTAATGTGCAGAAAATTGCTTCTGCTTATTCATCACGTATGGCCTTTGCAGGGGTTTTAAACCGTATTTATGTTAGCACTAATCATTTAAGCCTAAACGACCCTTTATCTTTTATAGCTGTGGGTGGTACTGGTGCTTTAACAGATGATGCATTTGGCGCTAAAACAAATTCGGTTATAACCATACCAGGTAAACCTACCATTTTAGAGTGGAGCAAAACAGGTTTAGAGTTGTATTATGCTACCGATGATAATAATTTGTACAGAATTTCGCACTTACATACTTTATTAGATTCTACCGCCAGAAATTATAATGGTAAATTACATACTAATTACTATAAGTTTAATGCAGCTGGTACACCTAACCCTAATTGCCCTTACCGTACTACTTTATTAGGCACATTTACTAAGCCAATAACAAGTATTAGCATTGCCGAAAGTAATACCTTAATGGCGCTTACGTTTAACGACCCAACGGGCACATCTGTTATGACTAATTCTTTAGATGTAAGTAAATCTGATTATAATAATGTTGGCTTTACCTCAAGTACTGGTAATTTAGTAGCTGCTTTGGGTGCTAGTGGTTCTAAAGTAAATTGCGCGTTAATTGAAAAAACACCGCCATATAAAACGGCTTTTGTAGGTACTGATATAGGTTTATATTATACGCCAGATATTACTGTGAGTAACCCTGTTTGGTCTAACACCGTTAATGTAAACTTACCAACGGCACAAATATTTGATATTAAGCAACAAACGTTGCAAAGCTTTGAGTGTTATAACTCAGGGCAAATATATGTAGCTACTAACGGACGTGGAGTATGGTTAACTAACAATTACTTTGCATCAAATGTAATTTCTGTTAAAGAAAACAGTAAAGATGCAAAAGCAGAAAACAATTTAAGTTTATACCCTAACCCAACCAATGGCGAAGTATTTTTAAACTTTAATGCTATTGATGGCGAAACAGCAACAGTTACCGTAATGGATATTACCGGCAAAGTAATGTTAACTCAATACCTAGGTAAATTATATACTGGTCAAATTTCAGCCTCAGTAGATGCTTCGAGTTTAACAAGTGGAATGTATATTGTAAACATAAATAGCACTTCGGGTATTAAACGAGTTGCTAAATTAGTGGTAACAAAATAGTTTACATTTAAAAACTAACTCATACAAAAAAGGCTAAACAATGTGTTTAGCCTTTTTTATTTAAATGAATGTAAGGTGTTTAAATAACTTGTAATAAGGTTCTAAAAGCCGAGTATTTATCTTTAAATTTTAGAGTATGTTCTTGCTGCAAGGCTGGGGCAAATTCTTTTTGATAACGCTCAATATCTGCCATTTCTAAAAATTTGTATTGGGCAGAATAGGTATCGCCTTCATCGTTTACATACAATACTTTTAACAGTTGACAATCAATAAAACAGCCAGTTTTCATTACATCAGGCATATGAATTTCTTTCATCCAAGCCACCCATTGGGTATTTACATCGCTGGCAATATTTACGGTTACGTTATAAATAAACATCGTATAATTTTTTAATTAGTTAGGATTACAATTTTTGCAGTTAGGAAACCAGGTTTCAATCACATCGGGTAATTTAGTTAAATGCGAGTCATCTTCTTGCGCATTAATTTCGGTAAAAAAAAGTTTAGCTGCTTTGGTTAATTTATTTAAATAGTTAATCATTTCGGGGCTTAAGCTATTATTAAAACCTGTAAATTCTTTAGTGTTTTTTTTAGTTTTTACGAATAGTTTGTAGGAAACTATTTTATTTTCTTTTGGGTTACCAAACCTATCTACAGCCATTAATTTAAATTCGGTATTATCAAATACTGCTTTTACTAAATTACTTTCTCTTTTAACTTTAATAGTTTGTGGTTGTTGTGCAAAAGAAAAAGTAGCAGTTATTATAAAACATAAAAACAGCATTCTATTTTTTAAACCACATAGTAACATAGATTGAATAGTTTTTATAAAAATTATTTTACTAGTTTCATTTCGTTTAATAAATAGCCTG
>JAYTRS010000450.1:0-3263 GCA_043746065.1 Bacteroidota bacterium
TATTTGTACTTTCAAGGGTAGTAATTTGTTTTTCTTTTTCGTCAATATCTGTTTTTATTGAATTATAAACATCATCTGATTTTATTTTTTGCGTAGATGCTTGGTTAATTTGTTTTTGTAAGTCATCTAACTTGGTGAGTGATTGGTTATTATTATTTTTATTAGTAGCTATTTTTTCTAATTCTTCGGCATATTGTTTATTTAAATCAGCTTCGTTTATTTTTATTTTCGCATCCTCGTCTAATGTTTTGGCATAAGTTATTATTTTTTCGGCCACAGCTTTTTCTGTTTCGCCCTCTTGTTTTATGGCAATGGCTTTATCTACTGCTAATTTTTTATCTTCTTGGTTTGTTATCGTTTGTGCATTTTTTAATGCATCATCTCCTTCATTTATTTTTTTATCGGCTTCTATTTTTTTTGCGTTACCAAGTTCAAACGCATCATTAGCATCTTGATTTAGTTGAATAGCTTCCTTTTTACTTTCTTCAGCATCTTGTTTAGCAATTTGACTTAGCTGTTTATTGCTAACATTTGTTTGCGTATTTGTAGTAATAGCATTTGTGTTAGTTGTTGCTGTAACGGTATTTGCATCGGTTACGGTTGTGTTTTGGCTATCGGTATTACCAGTGCCAGGATTGGTTTGGGTGTTTGTAACATCAACATTGTTAAGGGTGGGTGTTAGTTTGTTTTTACCTTCGTTAACATGTAACTTAGCTTTATCTTCAATTATTTTTAAGTATTGTACATAACTATCATCGGTGGTGGTTTCATCAAAATAATTAATAATTTTTAAAATGCCTTTATCGTAACTAATGGTTTGTTTAAAAGGCTTGCTAGTACTTACTAAAGGTAAATTTACACCTTGCGATTGTGTTTCTAATCCAGGGGTTTCAACGGTGTATAATAATTTAGCACCGTTTGGTAAATCCATTAAGTAATCGCCATTATCTTGTGCATTATAAGTACCAATTACTTGGCCAGTACCAATGTTTTTAACGGTTATTTTAGATTTTAAACTTTGTTCGGCACTTTCCTTTACTACTGTGCCTTTTAGTGCCATTACATCAATTGGTTTACGTTCTACATTAACTTTTAAAACATCTATTTTGCCAGGAGGAGATTGCCTACCTGTACTAAAATAAGCAATTTTGTCTAAGGAATCGGTTACAAATAAAAAATCATCGTCGGGCGAATTTATAGGAAATTCCATATTTTGAGGTAAGCTCCACGAATCGTTTTCTTTTACGTAAGTGGATTTAAAAATATCATAACCTCCCATGCTGTTGTGGCCTTTGCTGGCAAAGTAAAGCACATTGCCATTTGGATGTAAAAAGGGATAATCTTCGTCAAACTCGGTATTAATACCTTTTACTTTTTCGGGCTTACTGTATTCGCCGTTAGGTAATTTTACTTTAAAATAAATATCGCGACCATTATCCGTATTTTCGCCATAACTACTAAAGTAAACGCGTTCGCCAGTTTGTGGCACAAACACAATAGATTTATCTTTTTTTCGTTTATCAGATCCTGTTTTAAATTCTTCGGGCTTTACCAAAAGTTTACCACCAATGCTCTTAAGATCATAACTACGAAAATAATCGGCTTCGTTTAATTGTTTTTTTGTGAGTACTACTAAATCGCTAAGGTTACTTAACAAACGTTTACCATAGCCACAAGCAGCAATTTCTCTATCAACTTGTAATTTTTTTTGTTTACTTGATGCGCCAACCTTTTTATATTCGAGATATAATTTAATAGCTTCATCAAATTGATAGTTGATGTGATAGGCTTTACCGAGGTAAAATTTAGTTTCTTTTGGAGCTTCGTCGGGCTTAGTATTTGCAAATTTTAAATAAGGGAGGCATTTTTTTTTATCGGCTTCGCTATATATCATACACACGCCAAGCTTGTAATTTAAATCAGGGTCTTTAGGAAAGTTAGCAACTAATTGTGAGAATAGTTTGTAGGCTTGTGTAAATTCTTCTTCTTCAAATAATTTATTGGCTTGTTTTTTTGTTTCGTCAATACTAGCTGTTTGGGCAGAAATTAAGCCACAGAATAACGTAAATAACAATACAATTGTTAATTTAACAACTTTTGGTTTGAGTAACAGGCCACCAATAAAGGTTAAGCACCTTAAAATCATCATAAAATACGTTTTAAAGATACTAATATTTATACTTATGATGAAATTTAAGTGCAAAATCCATAAAAATAGTTTTTCGCGTTTTGTTTATTTTAAGGAAGTAATAAATAAAAAAATTAAAATAGTTGATGAATTATTTTTTGTGTTGAACCACTATTTTGTTGAAAGTAATGGATTAATTTATCTTCAACTATTTTAATTTGTTTTGGGTTATTTATAAAATTAGTCAGTTCGTTTTTTAGTTCGGTAGCAGAAGCAACACTTTTAGCAGCGTTTAGGTTTACCAAATCTATTACTTCGTTGTATTTATCAGAATGTTGCCCATAAAACAAAACTGGTTTTAAATATACGGCTGGTTCTAAAGTATTGTGTAAGCCGCTGTTAAAGCCACCACCAATGTAGGTTACAGTAGCATAATGATAAATTTTATTTAGTAAACCAATGGCATCAACTATTAATATATTGGAGCTACTATTGTTTATGTTTTGTGAATACAACGAAAATAATAGATTGTTTTTAATTAATAATTCAGTTAAACGTTGTATGTTTTTTTTATCTACTTCATGTGGTACGAGTATTAGTTTTAAATTGGGATTATTTAATTGTTGATAGGCTTCAATTATTAATTCGTCATCACTAGGCCAAGTGCTTCCCGCAATAAAAACGAAATTTGTACCACAAAAATTTTCAAAATAGGGTAGGGGCGTAAAATTTTGCTTTAGTTCAATTACTCTATCAAAACGCGTATCGCCGCACACCTGGTAATTTAAAACATTTATAGTTTTAAGTAAGTTGGCCGAATTTATATCTTGTATAAAAAGTGTTTTAAAAGTACTTAACGATTTTTTGAAAATGCCACCATACCATTTAAAAAATGGGTGGTGTGGCTTAAATACTGCCGATACTAAATAAGTGGGTATGTTTTTACTTTTTAAAGTATTTAAAAAATTTAGCCAAAATTCGTACTTAATAAAAATAGCTTTTTGTGGATTTACAATATTTAAAAAATATAGAGCATTACGTTTAGTATCTAGGGGCAAATAACAAATAATATCGGCGCCTTGCCAATTTTTAAAGGCTTGGTAACCACTTGGCGAAAAAAAAGTAAGTACAATTT
>JAYTRS010000451.1:0-10096 GCA_043746065.1 Bacteroidota bacterium
CACTCGAAAAAATTAACAACTATAGTTACGATTGTATTTTAATAGATGTTAACTTACCAAAAGGTAATGGTTTAGATATTGTAAAACAATTAAAAGCAAATAACTCAAAAGCAGGTATTATAATTATTTCGGCAAAAAATTCGTTAGATGATAAAATTGAAGGCTTGGATATTGGGGCCGATGATTATTTACCTAAACCTTTTCATTTATCTGAGTTAAACGCGCGTATTAAATCACTTATTAGAAGGCGAAATTTTGATGGGAATAAAAATATTGTGCTAAACGAAATTAGTATTAACCCTGAAAATAGAAGCGTAAGTGTAAATAACGAAGAAGTAATTTTAACCTCAAAAGAATACGATTTATTGCTTTATTTTATATCAAACAAAAATAGGGTACTTTCAAAAGCAAATATTGCCGAGCATTTAGTGGGCGACCATGCCGATCAAATTGATAATCACGATTTTATTTATACACATTTAAAAAACTTACGTAAAAAATTAATAGAAAAAGGGTGTGCCGATTATGTACAAACAATTTACGGTATTGGCTATAATTTTAAAATTTCATAATACGTAATTTGTGCAAATAAAAAAATGAAACTAACCACTAAAACCATAATTTACTACCTACTAATAAGCTTACCCCTGTTATTAATAGCAGGTTTGTTTTCGTATTATTTAATTAGTAGCGAGCTAAAAGATGGTACTGATGAAGCCCTTTTTAAAGAAAAAATTAATTGCGAAAAACAAATACAATTATTTAATAAACCAAAAATAATTTATTTAAGTTTAGATAGTTTATCGAGTATAAAGCCCGTTACATTTACTAAAAATAATTATTTTTATTTTGATACTTTAATGTATGAAAAATTGGAAGGCGAACCATTAAATTTAAGGGTACTAAAAAGTTTTTATACTACAAAAAATCAAAGCTATTTAATAACACTTTCAAAACCAACTTTAGAAGATGATGAACTTATGGAAGGCTTATACTCTGCCTTTGCCTTAATTATTGTTTTTTTATTAATAGCTTTTTTTGTAGTTAATTGGTTTATTGCTAAAATACTATGGAAACCTTTTTACACAACTCTGCAACAATTAAATAATTACGATTTAAAAAACAATGCTCTTACAAATTTTAAAAACGCATCTACCAAAGAGTTTCAGCAATTAAATGTGGCTTTAAATAAAATGACCGAAAAAATTTATTTAGATTATGCTCAACAAAAACAATTTACCGAAAATGCATCGCACGAAATGCAAACACCTTTGGCCATTATAAAAATAGCATTAGATAATTTGTTTCAATCACCAAATTTAAAAGAGGAAGAATTGCTTATTTTACAAAATATTGAAACCGCCACCAATAAATTATCGCAATTAAACAAGGCATTATTACTACTTACTAAAATTGAAAATAATCAATTTAATACCTCTCAAAAAATAAATTTAAATACCTTAATAACAAGTTTAATAAACGATTACCAACTTATTTATGAAGCAAAAAATGTTAGTATTAGTTTATTATTAAATCAAGAAATTACCATACAGTTAAACCCAATTTTAGCCGAATTATTAATTGGTAATTTAATTAATAATGCTTACAAACATAATATGGCAAATGGTACTATTGAAATAAAATTAGAAAACAATAGTTTTATTATTTCAAATTCAGGAAACGAATTAAGTTTTAATAAAAACGATTTATTTAAACGTTTTAAAAAAGATGATACCTCAAAAGATTCGTTAGGCTTGGGTTTGGCCATTGTTAAAAGCATTACGGATAATTACAACTATACCATATCATATACAGGTACTAATTCGCAACATGTATTTACTCTTAAATTTAATTAACTTTCAAAAAAATAATGGAGATGAATTGTAACAATTAATGTTCAACAATTTCAAATTCCACCCTTCGGTTTTTTACAATAATGGCTTGGTTGGTTGAGCTATACAAAGGTTTTGAGTAGCCATATCCTATGCAAGTAATTCTGCTTTCTAAAATACCTTTATCTACTAAGTATTTTTTTACTGCTAAGGCTCTGTTGGTAGATAAGGTTTTATTCCACTCTAGCCCCGATTCGTTTTTACTGGTATGCCCACTTATTACAATTTTTAATTTTTCGTTAAATTTTAAAATACCATAAATTCTATTTAGTTCTGAAAACGATTCGGGCAAAATATTAGTTTTTTCACCTTCAAAAAATAAATTATTTATTACTACTGTTTGTCCTGTTTTTATAGGGGTTAAAAACAAATCAATTTCTTTTTCTTCGTAAATTTTTAAATTTAATAAATCGGTATTATCGTGTACCGAAATAAAATGTTGTTTTTCTGCAATGATAGAGTATTTTTTTCCTTTGGGTAAGGATAGCATAAATGCACCCGTTTCGGGATTTGACTTAACGTGACCTAAAATTTCGTTTGAACCCAATTCGGAATATTGAATAATGGCATCGAGGGGTAATTTAGTTTCAGAATTAAATACAATACCTTTAATTAAAACTACAGGATCTGGCTTAGCCGATTCGGGCTGTTTTAACATATACACATCACTACTACCTTCAATATTTGAAACTATATAGGCATTTTTACCAGATGCCGGAATAGTGTAATACGCATCCCAATTGGACGTATTAATTTTATTACCTAAATTTTTTGGGGTACTCCATTTTTGCCACGTATTATCTAATCGTTTAGCCATAAAAATATCGTTATTGCCAAAGCCTGCATGCCCCGCACTCGAAAAATAAATGGTAATACCATCTGACGCTATAAAAGGGCTTACTTCATCAGCAAATGTATTAATGGTTTTACCAATATTTTTTGGTTCATCCCAAGTGCCATCATTTTGTAAAAACGATACGTATAAATCTTTAGCACCAAGGGTTTCATCGCGTTCAATAGATAGTAGCATCACTTTGCCATTGGGCGATAGTGATATTTCGTTATACCTATTTTTATTATAATAATTGGCAATCACAATATCTTTTGGTATGCTCCATCCATTTTTTGTTCGGGTAGATATGGAGTAGCCAACGCCATTGTATTCGCCCTTATCATTATATTTATTGCCAGTAATTAAGCTATTGTTATCGTGACTAACAGATTGTACAAAGTTATTGGCCGAATTATTTAAAGGCTTACCAATATTTTTTAATTTATTCCAAGTACTATCTTTTGTATTAAATTCGGCAAACCAAATATCATCATCGTTATCTGTATTTATAAACTCAGACGTTTTTTTTCGAGAAAGATAGAGTGTTCGTTCATCCGAAGTAATAACAGGGCAAAACTCATCATTTTCGGTGGTGTTTATATTTTTGCCAAGATTAATTTTTTTACCAAAATTAGCAGCGTCGGCAATTACATTAATTTTTTCAGTTTGTGTTTGGTTTACTCTTAAATAATCTGATAGAATGGCTGTTTCATCGGAGATATAATAACCAAATTCGAAACCATAAAAAGGTAATGCTTTATGCGTGTAAATTAATTTACCGTTTATGTAAAAATTATAATTACCCAATTCTCCTTTTATATCAATTACATTTGGTTGTTTATCCATATTAATGTTGCTGCATAATGTCCATGCTTTTAAGTCGGTTACTTTATCTTTTTCGTATTTAAAAAAAGTATAATACCCATTTTCACTTATGGCAAAAACATAAGCATTTTCTAGTCCGCCTCCCGAGCCAAATACAATGCCATAGCTACTTTGCGATTTTCCTGTAACAATATTAAATGAAGATGAAATGGTAAATGTTTTTTGATAATTTATATATGCAAAATCGTTTATAAAGTAAGTTTCATCTTTCTTTGTATGACTTAGGTACAAAAAATTATTTAAGCGTTTGGTATTAAAGGTGGGGCTTGTCCAGAAAAAATGTTTAGATGACTTTTCGTCGTTAAACTCATAATTAAAACCATAATCTTTACCAGTAGTTTGTGCATACTTCTCACCAACTATAATAATTAGTAAACCAATTAATTTAATTTTTTGCAAGAATAGTTTCATAGATAAATTATAAAATAGTTTCAATAAATTATAGCGTTAGCAACCATTTTTGAGCATCGTTATAGTTACTAAAAACTTTTAAAGGATATATGGGTTTATTTACTTTATTATAAAAGGTAATTAATAATTTATTGGCTAGCGAATTGGTTACCATTGCTCTTGCCAATATTGGTGTAATTGGCTCTAACGATCGAATAAATTTTCGAGCCTCAGGCGTAATGGTAACAAATTCAATAGCATCAATTAACAGGGGGGTTTTAAAGTTGCTAAATTTATTAATGCATTGTGATTAATTTTATGCTGTTCAATATCAATTTCAACATCTTTTAAAAAAGTATAATGTATTATTGAATTAGTAAGTAAACGCAACCGAATGGTTGGCGTTATTACCTCCTCAACAATATTTGTTTTGCTATAAAACAAATCTATCTTATCTTCTCCTGTTGTATGCAATTATTTTTTAGTATCGTTATTTTTACTGCTATTATCTTTTTTATCAGCTTCTTCTTTTTTTGCATTTCTATCCATAATACCATCTAACAATTGCAAGCCAAGTAAACCATTTATTGGACCGTTTTGTCCATCGCCTCCACCAGTAATTAATACTTCTGGTATAATTTTAATTTTCTCTTTACCTATTTGTTCAGTTACTTTTAATTTAGTGAAATTATCGCCACCCATAGCCTCTACACTTAATTTATAACTCTCGGCATTAGATTTACCAATGGCTAAAATTTTCTCAGCTTCGGCTTTACCTGTTACGCTTATTTGTTCTGCATTTGCATTTGCTAACATTTTAATTTTTTCAGCTTCGGCATTGGCAGTTACTTTTGTTTTTTCTGCATCGGCATTAGCAATAATTTTTAACCTATCGGCTTCAGCAACCGACGATATTTTCACGCCGCTTGCCTCACCTGTTGCTTTTTTAACGGCAGCATCTGCAATACGCTCAGCAATTAATACGCCTTGGTCGGCCTTTACAATTTCTTTTTGCATATCCGCTACAGCGGTTTCTTTTTCTAATGCTTGGCGGGTAACCTCGGCGCGTTTTTGAGTTTCAAAAGTTGTATTTTGTTCTTCTGCAATTTTACGATCGGTTAATGTTTTCATTAAACTTTCTGGAGGAACGATATCTCCAATCAACGTATCAACGCCGTTTACATTGTATTGGTCTAACACCTCGCTAATACGTTTTTTAGCGGCATCTTGTCGTTCTTTACGGGTACTTAAAAATGCAATTACATCGCTATCTTGCGCTGAGTTACGAAAATAATTTCCAATAGTAGGTTCTAATACTTGTCCTACTAAATTCATCATGCTACCAAAACGAGCAATTACTTTTGGTGCTTCGGTGGTTGGAATGTGAATGATTTGACTCACATCTAAATTAAACGGAAAACCATCTTTTGAACGAACGGTAATGGTACTTAAATTTTTATCTAATTGGTGCGATTCGCTACGAGCATTTGCCCAATTTAAAACTAAGTTAGTGGTAGGTACTAATTCTACACGCATAATAAAGGTGTTAATAGGATATTTACCAGGCCCTAAAGGCACAGCCCATACGCCTTTTTCGCCTTTGCTTACAATGTTACCGTGTTTAAATTCAACACCACTCAAGTCTTTCCCTTCTTGCCCTACGTAGCTAATCACAACTCCCACATAACCAATGGGTATCTCTGTCATTTTAATTTGCTCTACATTTACAAACCATGGGTTTAAATAATAACTACCTGCTAATATAGTTTGTGGTTGTAAACCCTTGTTACCACCCGCTTTTAAAAAGGCATCCGCATCTTGAAAATTGTTGTGATTAGGAACATCTCTACCAGCAATACTTCCCTCATCAATAGGCATACCATCTAAAGTAGTAATAATACCTACCATGTTTTCGTTAATGGTAAACATGTCAACTGTAAAAACTTCAAATAAAAATGTATTTAAACGGTAAGTACCAGCAGTGATATAAGCACTTTGGCGACCTTTACTGCCACCCTTACTTAAAAAAGCAACAGTATCTTGAAAGCCATCGCACTCAATTTTACGTGCTAAAATAAATCCAGTTTCTAATTCTTTACCATCTTTGGCAACCAACAATCCAATTTTACCTTGTGGTATAATAGTTAAGGCTTGCTGTGTAATTTCGTATTGCCAAATCCATTTCCAAAAATATATGCCTGGTGCTAAGGTTTGTGCTTGATAACCTGCTTCGCCCTCTAAGGCTATAATGCGCCCTGGAGGTAATTCTGATTTACCAATTAAAACAAATTTTTTGGTTACTAAGCCTATTTTATCTTCGGGTATAATAATAATACCAAACAATCTAAAAATTAACTTGTAAAACACAATTAATAAAATGGGAACAATTAACCACCAGTATTGTAAAACGTAATTCATAATTTATATAGTTTAAGTAGTAAATGTATATATACAATTTAAGTAATAATGAACAAAATACTAACTTTTACATATAATTTTTTTTATTATATTTATGTCTATTATTAAAAAAAACACAAAATTAAAAAGTATGACAAAGTTTATTTTAAAATCGTTTATTGTTTGTGCCATTATAGTTTCGCTTGGTTACTTTTGGTATTGGGTATGGTTTTTAGGAATTATTATTATTCCTGTTGTTATATTAGGAATAATGGATTTAACACAAACAAAACATTCAATTATTTATAATTTTCCAGTAATTGGGCGCATGCGTTGGTGGGCAGAATGGTTGCGACCAAAAGTGTATCAATATTTTATTGAGAGCGATACCGATGGCGCCCCTTTTAATCGCCTCAGTAGAAACGTTATTTACCAACGTGCAAAAAAAGTAAACGATACTACACCGTTTGGTACGCAGTTAGATGTTTACCAAACAGGTTATGAGTGGCTAAATCATTCTATTGCTCCTACACCATTTGAAAAAGTAAATCATAATCCTCGAATTGTGGTGGGTGGGCCAGACTGCAAGCAACGTTATGAAGCCAGTATTTTTAATGTGAGTGCTATGAGTTATGGTAGTTTAAGTAAGAATGCAATTATGGCGTTAAATGGTGGTGCAAAAATTGGTGGCTTTGCTCACAATACAGGCGAGGGCGGTTTAAGCCCTTATCATTTACAACCCGGTGGAGATGTTATTTGGCAAATTGGTACTGGTTATTTTAGTACGCGTAATGTTGATGGAAGCTTTAGTTACGAAGCGTTTGAAGAACGTGCTAAATTACCTAATGTAAAAATGATTGAAATAAAATTGAGTCAGGGAGCCAAACCTGGGCACGGAGGTATTTTACCAGCCAGTAAAGTTACGGATGAAATTGCAAAAATTAGATTGGTAGAAAAAGGTAAAGATGTTCTCTCGCCTCCATATCATACTGCTTTTTCAACACCATTAGAGTTAGTTGGCTTTATAAAAAAATTACGCGATTTGAGTGATGGTAAACCCATTGGTTTTAAATTATGTATAGGGCAAAAAAGCCAGTTTATAAGTATTTGCAAAGCGATGGTTAAAACAAATATTTTACCCGATTTTATAACGGTTGATGGGGGCGAAGGAGGAACAGGTGCAGCACCATTAGAATTTAGTAACAGTGTAGGCATGCCATTGCGTGATGCCTTAGCATTTGTGTATGATACGTTGAATGGATTTGGTATTAAAAAACACATTAAAATAATAGCATCAGGTAAAGTACATACAGGTTTTGATTTAGTTAAAAATATTAGCTTGGGTGCAGATATGTGTAACGGTGCTAGAGCAATGATGCTATCTTTAGGTTGTATACAAGCGTTGGAATGTAATACAAATACGTGCCCAACAGGTGTTGCTACTCAAAACCCTAAATTATATAATGGATTAAATGTTGATGATAAAAAAGTACGTGTGGCCAACTATCATCACGAAACTATTAAAGCGGCAGTAGAATTAATGGCAGCGGCGGGGATAGATCATCCGGAGCGTTTACACCGTTCACACATTTACCGCAGAGTAAGTGCTAACCAAATTCAAACCTATGCCGAAATGTATCCTTACTTATTAAAAGGCAGTTTGTTAGAAGCGCCTTTTCCTAACGGGTGGGAATTAGCAGTAATGGAAAGTAATGAAGAGACGTTTGATAGTGCTATAAAGTATGCGTAAATTTTTTTTGATATTTTTTTGTTTGTGTTTCATAAAAATGAATTCACAAAACAGAACCATAGACTCATTAAAACGCGTACTTAAAAATGCGAATCATGATACAACGCGATGCTTTATTTTATATCAATTAGCTGAAACAGCGCCCGAAGGCGAATGGCAAACGTATAACGAAAAATTACAACAAATTGCAGAATTGAATTTATCAAAAAAGCTTGATGAAACTAATAAACGCTTATATTTAAAATACCTGAGCCATTCATTGCATAATTTTGGTTTATTAAATCTTCAGCTGGGTAATAGCTCAAAAGCACTTTATATTTACCAAAAAAAACTAAAAATAAATGAAGAACTTAAAGACACCATAGGCATTGCTAAATCACTTAGTGGTATAGCAATGGTATATGCTACCCAAGGTAATACAAATAAATGTTTAGAATATAATATAAAAAGTTTAAAATTAAGCGAGGCTTTAAACTATGATAATGGTATTATCGTTTCTCTGTTAACAATTGGAAAAATATATCAAAGCCAAGACGATGATCAAAATGCACTAAGTTATTATCAAAAAGCTTTAATAATAGCCGAAAAAACTAAAAATGAATTTGCTATTGCTCCTATACTAAGTAATATTGGAACTATATATGTAAAGAATAAAAAAACGGCAATTGCTTTAAGTTATTTTCAAAAATGTTTAATCTTATCAAAAAAAATGCAAAGTAAGCAAGGTATAGCAAATGCATTAAAGCAAATAGGTAAAATATTTGAAGAGGACGGAAGTTATTTAATAGCTTTTGAGAATTACAGTAAAAGTCTTACTTTATATGAAGAATTGCAGGAGAAGAATAACGTTTCTGAGATATTATTTTTAATGGCCAACCAATTTTATAAAACAAAAAATTACACAAAAGCTATTGAATACGGAACAAAATCGCTATCCATTGCTCAAAATATTGGATATGCTGAGAATATTAAAGATGCAGCTTGTGTATTGAAAAACACCTATAAACAAATTAATCAGCCAAAACAATCGTTGCAGATGTATGAACTCTTCATCCAAATGCGTGATAGTATTAGCAATCAAGAAACAAAAAAAGCTTCCATTAAATCTCAATTAAAATACGAATACGAAAAAAAAGTAGCAGCTGATAGTGTTTTAGTAGCCGAAGAAAAAAAGCTAACCACCGTAAAATTTAAACACGAACAAAATCAGCGTTATTTTTTATATGGTGGTTTAGGCTTAACAATTTTGTTTGGACTATTTATGTTTAACCGCTTTCTTATTACACAAAAACAAAAGGCTATTATTGAACAACAAAAACAAATTGTAGAGCATCAAAAACATGTAGTAGAAGAAAAACAAAACGAAGTATTGGCCAGTATTCGATATGCTAAACGGATACAACAAAGCTTATTGCCAACTGAGAAATATATTGAACGGATATTGACAAATAAATAAAATTGAAAAAACTGCATTATATATTTTTACTCCTTCATCTTCAATTTATAGTATGTCCTTGTATTGCGCAAAATAAAACAATTGATTCACTTTTAACAATATACAATTCAAAAAACACAAATGAAATAAAAAAAATTAGCCTCGCAAAAAAAATTATTTTTAAATACGTAAATTGTTACGATACAGCATTTATTTATTATAAAAAATTTTATAAAGATTTTACTATTTCAAAAAACAAAAACGGTATTGCCAGTATAGGCCAAACATTTGGGTCGTTAGCCCTTGAATGTTCAAAGTACAGTGAAGCAAAATATTATTTAGAGTCATCTAAAAAAAAGTTTATTGAACTGAAAAACGATACGATGGCTGGCTTTTGTATTACTAATTATGCTTTTGTAGATTATACACAAGGTAATTACGAAAGTGCAATAAAAAACTATTTAACTGCTATTACCATTTTTGAACAACACAATTCACATAATAAATTAGCTTGG
>JAYTRS010000452.1:0-3261 GCA_043746065.1 Bacteroidota bacterium
CGATACTACAAAAATTGCAAAACAAAAATTATTGGATAAAGGTTTTAATTTTAATTATTATACAAATATAATTACTACTAAAACTAACAATACTTATTTTTACTGTTACGAATTTGGCTATTTGCCTTTAGAAAACGATTATATATTAATAGTAAAACGTAAAACAGACTAACTTCCCCAACGGTAAGTGGTTTGTTCAACTTCTGCCAAATCTAAAACTCTATCAATTACTGTAGCCGCTAACTCTTCAAAGGTTTTTGGTAACGAATAAAAGGAAGGCGATGCAGGGCAAATAATACCTCCAGCTTCTGTAATGGTTTTCATATTATTTATATGAATTAAACTTAAAGGCGTATCGCGTGTTACTAAAATTAATTTTTTACGTTCTTTTAAAATAACATCTGCAGCACGTGTAATTAAATCGTTACTAATGCCGGTTGCTATTCGGGCAAGTGTACCCATACTACAAGGGCAAATAATTAATGTGTTGTATTTAGCCGAACCACTTGCAAAGGGTGCAAAAAAATCGTTTTTAGTATAGGTTTTAAAACTGTAGTTTTTATAATCGTCGTTTTGCAACTCGCATTGCCAAACGGTTTTAGCATTATCGCTAAATACTAAACTTATTTCGGCAAATTTATCTTTTGTTTTTTCTAACTTATCTAACAAAACCTTGGCGTAAACGCTACCGCTAGCGCCTGTTACTGCAATAGCTATTTTATGATTGGAGTGCTGACTCATGTTTATTTTTAAAATTTAGTTTATACGAAACAATTAGGGTTAAAATATTATTGTAAAATCCTTTATTAAAAAAGCGTGCCACAGGGTTAGGAAAAAATACCAAATTGGCTATTTGTCCATAATCGCGAATAGATGCGAAAGAGTTGGACGTTCTTACCTCAACAAAAAAATTATCCTGTATCTTACGGCCTAAGCCAAAATTGATACCATACTCAAACTTTTTAAAAGGGTAGTAGCCCGTGTAATCTACATTATTAATATTTTCAGAATAGTTTACAAGATAGGCTACTGAGGGGCCAAGCGTTAAAAAATAAATAGCATTGGCATTGTACTTTAGGCAAATGGGCAAATCAATATAATTTAAATTTAAACGGTAATAACTGTAATCGCCTTTTATAGGGTTTTGATTATGCTTAGCGCCTTTTTGCGAAAAATAAAAGCCAATATCAAAACTAATTTTTGTGCTAATTTTTGCATTAACCGTTAAACCACCAAAGCCACCAAATTTATTATAACCATCGTAACTATCACCATGCACTTGGCAAGCATTAAAACCTATAGATGGTTTTATGGTAAAAATAGAATTGTTAGTTGTTTGCGATTTTAATATAAAAGAGTAAACAAAAAATATATAAACTATATATCGCATGTTGTAAAATTACTAAAAAATACAACGGATAATGCTATTGGCTGATTATACTCTTAAATTTCGCCCAAAACAGTTTGCGAACCTTTTACCACATCGCCAATTTTTACATTTAGTTTTGTGCCAATTGGTAAAAATAAATCAACCCTTGAACCAAATTTAATAAAGCCCATTTGTTGGCATTGGCTTGCTACATCGCCTTGTTTACAATACCATACAATACGGCGAGCTAAAGCCCCAGCAATTTGACGAAATAAAATCTCGGTACCCTTAGCGTGTTTTACTACAATGGTTGTACGCTCATTATCGGTACTACTTTTAGGTTCGTAAGCTGCTAAAAATTTACCAGGGTGATATTTAAAAAAACTAACTACGCCAGCAATGGGGTAACGGTTTACATGCACATTTGTAGGGCTCATAAATATACTTACTTGTAAACGTTTGTCTTTAAAATACTCGCCTTCATTGGTTTCTTCAACTACCACTATTTTACCATCTGCGGGTGCAATAATTAAATTATCGCCTAAGGTAAATTGGCGGGTGGGGTTTCTAAAAAACTGTAAAATGGTAAGGGTTAAAAAGCCGCTTAGCAAGTAGGCAAATAAGTGTGCTATAAAAAATGTAGGAAAAAAATGATGGGCAATAAAAATAATAATTGCGCTAAATACCAATACTAATGCTAAACTTACGTAACCTTCTTTATGAAATTTCATTTATATTTTTTTAATTTATTTATCTTTATATATTACCATGTTAATAATACCTTTTGTTGGGCTTGAATTATCACTTAACGATACCACAAAAGGTTTGCGTTGCCCTTCAAAACAATTATATACAACATAGCCTTTATCTTCGGTTGGGTTTGGTAATTTATTGGCGTAATAATCTTTTAAATCGCAAAATAAGTAAGACGTTAATTCTAAATCATCGCTATTAATTTGTAGGTTAATTTCAGTTAAACTGTCGTTGTTTAAAGTATAATCTATAGAGTAGTTGGTAAGGCTATCGGTTTTATATTCAAAATACAAATGCCCTTGTGAGGTTTCGATAGGTAAACTACTTTCTACCTTTTTAATACTATCGGCGCTACTATTTAAGTTTAAACCTCTAAACACACCTGCTTTTGATTTTATAATTTGGTCTAACAAAGGGTGAAAGCCTTCAAAAATTCGAACAACAGTTTTAACCTCTTCTTTTTTAGTAGGCTGGCACGCATAAAACAATAAGCTACTACTTATTACAACTAAAACTATTTTAAAAATATTGTTCAATTAAAAATTTTACTAAAACTATATAAATAGATGCTAATTAAAAAGTTAAAAAAAATAATTAATTAACAGTGCGTTGTTTTTAAAGTTAAATCTAACCAAATAAATATAAAGGTTACCTAGTTTTAGCCTTTATGAATGCACCTCTTCAATTTCTACTTTTTCTGGGCGCATTTAGTAAGCCATTTATTATTTGTTTTTTTGCGCTTATGAATTCGGCTCTACCCCACTTGCTATCGCTTCTGGCCTCATTTAGTAAACTTATTGTTATTATATTTTTTTGTGTTTATGAATGCGCCTCTTCAATTTCTACTTTTTCAGGGCGCATTTGAGGAAAAAACAATACTTCTTGTATGGCTACGTTATTAGTTAAAAGCATGGTTAATCTATCAATACCAATGCCTATACCAGCTGTAGGAGGCATGCCATATTCTAATGCACGTAAAAAATCGTGATCAATAAACATGGCTTCATCATCGCCTCGTTGTTGTAATGCTAATTGGTCTTCAAAGCGTTCGCGTTGGTCAATTGGGTCGTTTAACTCACTATACGCATTTGCAATTTCTTTACCGTTTATCATCAGCTCAAAACGTTCTACCAAACCTT
>JAYTRS010000453.1:0-3260 GCA_043746065.1 Bacteroidota bacterium
GGCAAATTAATTACGATTGACCCTAATGAAGAAACTAATTTATTTGCTAAACAGTATTTTAATAAATCAGACTATAAAAATAAAATAGAATTACTTGAAGGCAATGCACAAACTATTATACCAACTTTAAACCATACTTGGGATTTAGTTTTTATTGATGCAGATAAAAAAAATTACAGTGTGTATTACGATTTAATAATTGATAATTTAAAAGCCGGAGGAATAATTATTGCCGATAATGTATTATGGAGTGGCAAAGTGCTAGATGAGCAAAAAGATACTGATACCGAATTAATACACGTCTTTAATCAAAAAATTAATAACGACGCCCGCGTGCAAAATGTATTATTACCCATAAGAGATGGTTTAATGCTAATACAAAAACGCTAACTACAACAGCATAAAGTTTCTATTCATCTACAATTAACCCTTACTCAGCTAAAAGCGTATTTTTTTTATTAAAAATAACGAACCAAAAAAAAATTAGTTCGTAAAACTGATTAATTAACCTAACGTTTAATTTAAAAATCATGGTTATGAAAAAAATAAAATTTACAGCTTTACATTTACTATTGTTGATATTAATATTAATTGGCTACGTATCTAAAGCACAAACAACTAACAATGTTAAATGTGATTGCAAAAGCGGAGACCTAATTTTTATAAAGGATACAGCCGAGCATCAACAATCTAAAAACAAATACAACTATGTGGGCATTATTCTTATTGAAAATAATGCGCCTATGGTTTATTATGCTACAAATCTTGTTACTAAATGTTCTCTTAGTCAATTTATAAATTTATCGTTGCACAAAAAATATGCAATTAAACATTTAATTGAACAAGAGTTATTATCTCCGCAAGCAATAACAACCATGCAACTATTTGCAAAAGCAAAACTAGATACTAACTACAATAATAATAGTGCTTTAAATAATACACGTTTTTATAATACTGAATTTGTATGGGAAGCATATAAATCGGCAACAGGACTACCACTTTGTACACCAAAAATAATACAAAAACAAAGTGATGATGCCCAAATAGCAACCCAAAAAGTAGTGGTTATTAAAGATATATTTGACTCACAATTTATTGAAGAGTAAACTTTTTTTAGTAAAGAAATAATTTTAAAGATTGTATTTAACATTTAAATTTATTAAAATTATATTCTTAACATATAATTTCTACTTTTGCAGCACGCAATAAGTGTGCCATGCAGTTTGAATTAACTACCACTATTTTAGATAGTTTAAAAGAAGCTATCGAACAAAAAAACCAATTGTTTTTAAAAGAGCAGTTGCACGATTTGTATGCTCCTGATATAGCCATTATTATTAATCAACTTAACATTTCTGATGCTGCTTATTTATACGAGTTACTTGATGACGATATTGCCCCCGATGTTTTATTAGAATTAGATGACGATACCCGCGAAAACCTACTAGCCACTTTTAGTTCAAAAGAAATTGCCGAACAGCTAGATAACATGGATAGCGACGATGCTGCCGATGTTATTGCCGAATTACCCGAAAATATTCAAGACGAAGTATTATCGCATATTGAAGATATTGAACAAGCCAGCGACATTGCCGAATTAATTAATTACGATGAAGGTACCGCAGGCTCTTTAATGGCAAAGGAATTAGTTAGTGTATATGCTTTTGAAACCGTAACGGCCTGTATTGAAGAAATACGCAAACAAACCGATAATGTTGAAGTAATGTATGCCGTTTATGTAGTGGATAATGACCAACGCTTAATAGGTATGCTATCGTTAAAAAAATTAATTATTTCGCATCCTTTAGCACGCGTTGAAGAAATTTACGAACCCGATATACAATTTGTACGTACAAATACTACTACTTACGAAGTGGCAGAGTTTATGCAAAAATACGATTTAGTAGTATTACCTGTTGTAGACCAACTAGGGCGCTTAATGGGCCGTATTACTATTGATGATGTAGTAGATGTTATTACCGAAACGGCTGATGAAAACATTCAGCGAATGAGTGGTATTAGTGATGATGTTGATAGTAATGATAAACTGTGGGTGCTTTCAAAAGCCCGCATCCCTTGGCTTTTGGTGGGTATGTGTGGTGGTATTGTTGGTTCACGTATCATTGGTAGTTATGAAGAGCAAATAAAAATACATCCCGAAATGGCCTTTTTTATACCATTAATTGGAGCCATGGGTGGTAATGTGGGCGTACAAAGTAGTGCTATTATTGTACAAGGTCTGGCTAATAACACCGTTATAAGCGATAAAATTGCACCTAAACTAATAAAAGAATTGGGCGTAGGTTTAATAAACGGTTTAATTTGTGCAAGTATTATTTGGTGCTATGCCTTTTTAATTGAAGATTGGAAATTAGCCGCCACCGTTAGTATTGCTTTACTTACTGTAATTTTATGTGCTTCGTTTTTAGGTACTTTTGTGCCTTTAACTTTAAACCGCTTTAAAATAAACCCTGCCCTAGCCACGGGCCCATTTGTTACTACCCTTAATGATATAATAGGTATTACCATTTATTTTTTAATAGGTAGATTATTATATGCTTTTTTTTAAAAAAGTTACATTAATTAATTTAATTTTCTGGCGTTTAGATTTTAGGTATTCTTAACTATTTGCTTATTTATTAGATGAGTGGTTATTTTGATTAGACAAGTGGTGTATTTTTTTGCTTTTTAATATCGTAAATTGCATAATCCAATAAACACAAACACACATGAAAAAAATTTTACTATCTGCGGTTGCTTGCGCCTTAAGTATTGCAAGTATTGCACAAACATACCCAAATGGTATGCCTATACACAGAAGTTGTGGTACTGCTCCACCACCTGCACAATGGGATACTTGGTTTAATCAAAAGGTAACTGAGTTTGTACAAAACAATGCTAGTAAATTTTCGAGTGGTAATAATTCTACTGCCGCTATTGCTTACACAATTCCGGTAGTAGTACACGTTATACACGGCGGTGTACCAATAGGTACGTATCCTAACATTAGTAATGCACAAGTGGTATCGCAAATTAATATTTTAACTGCCGATTTTAGCGGTACTGGTCAATATACCAACCATTACCCAACCACTGCATTTGCAAACTACGCAACAACCAATGGCATCCCATCGCCAAGTTATAATGGCACGCGTATTGTTATAGGCAATGCGCAAATTACATTTTTGCCATGTTATTATGACAAAAATGGTAACGCAATGATAGAGCCAGGTGTTGATAGGGTAAATTTTAATACACTA
>JAYTRS010000454.1:0-3257 GCA_043746065.1 Bacteroidota bacterium
TGAAAAATTATCAAAAACGTTTGCTGTAACGGCAAGTAATGCACTTTTTCAATTTGCTTATATAAGTGTTTTTTATAATGGCCATTCTTGTTGTGATGCAGGTTCTTTTCAAGTTAGATTAAGTAATGCTACGCTTAGCTCTACATTAGCCTGCCCTGGATTTTCACTCTCGGGGTTAAGTGCAAGCTGTTCAAATACTAGTACTACAAATTTTTATAACTGTTCTTCAGGAACTCCTGCCACAAATTTATCTAGTTTTATATATAATAATTGGCGGATAATTTCTTTTGACCTTTCCTCTTATATCGGTCAAAATATTACTATTGATTTTATAGCGACAGATTGTACTGGTGGTGCGCACTATGGCTATACATACATTGATGCTCAATGTTCCTCTTTAGATGTTTTGGGTGATGGCAATCCAAATTCTGCTATAGGATCAAGTGTTACAATATCAGCATGTTCATCAGGTTCAATTGCACTCGCATTACCTTCAGGGTTAGGGCCTTATACTTGGGCTGGTAGTAGTGTTGTATCTCCATACAATACGCCATTGGTTTCTAATCAAAATTATACTGCAAGCGCCCCTGGTTTATACACATTAACTATGAATCCAGAGGGAGCTTGTGTTCCAATAACAAAAACAATTATTATAAATAACGGAAGTTCTACAATTGGTATTATAGGAACAAATAGTGTCTGTATAGGTTCAAGTACTAATTTTACACTCTCAGGCGCAACAGCATATTCCTTAAATTTAGTTGCTATTACTTCATCTACATTAAATGTGTTGCCTTTAGTCTCAACATCTTATTCTGTATCAGGAATAAATTCTTCGAGTTGTATAGCTACTGGTAATATTAATGTAACTGTTAATAATACTTGTACTGATGTATGGCCAGGCGATGCTAATAGCGATGGTATTTGTGATAATTTAGATGTTCTTGAATTGGGTTTACACTTTACTTTAACAGGGCCACTAAGAACAACAACCAGCAATTTATGGCAATCTTATTTTTCAAATAATTGGATAGGAACAATTTCTAACGGAAAAAATGTTAATCATTCTGATTGTAATGGAGATGGAGTAATAAATGGAATTGACGCTTTAGCCATTTTAAGTAATTATAATTCGTTACATTCATTTAAACAAAATTTTCAAACAATTAGTAACTCTCAATTAAATGTAGTTTCTGACCAAATCTCCGTTAATAAAGGGAACTGGGGTAGTGTTTCTATTAATTTAGCTGATAGTATAAACCCAATAACTAATATAAATGGTATAGCTTTTACATTAGGATTTGATAAAACTTATTTAGAAATAGATAGTGTAAATATCAGTTATCCAGTATCATTTTTAAATCCAAGTAATCAAAATTTTGACTTCAAAAAAACAGATTTTAATAATAGTATAATTTATACAGCAAGTACACATACTAATAATTTAAATGTAAATGGCAATGGAAAAATTGCAACTTTTTATTTTAAAGTAAGTTCTACTTTAGCAATAGATACTGTTGTTAATATTAGTATTACTCAGGCAAATAAATCTAATTCAAGCGGTGTAATTACTCCTTTAACTTCAGGAACTGTAAATGTTTTAATTATCGGTGCATCCGTAAATTTAAAAGATAATTATTTAACTAATAACGAAATTTTTATTTATCCTAATCCAACTAAAAATTTAATTACAATAAAGAGCAAAACTGAAATGCAAAAAATAGAAATTTTAAGTATAACTGGGCAAGTTTTAAGTAATGAAATATGTAAAAACAAACTTCAGAAAATAAATTTAAATACTTTTGCCGAGGGTGTATATTTTTTGAAAATATATGATACAAACGGATTATCTTCAATTAAACTTTTAATAAAAGAATAATTAATTAACTTAAAAATCAAAAGTTATCTGCCCTTCGTCGTCTAACAAATTTTTATTGTTAAGTTTTTCCATAGCGCGGCGGTGCAATTCTATTGGAGAGAGTCCCGTTTTTTCGTCGTCGGCTTTTAAAAATTGGCGAGCTGCTTTTATTTCTTCTGATTCTTTTAAGTTAATTTCTTTTACTTTATACGATGATAATTTTTTGCCCTTAGCTTTCATGTTTACTACTGGGCTAAAATCTACCATTTTAATAGTTTCTTCGGGTAGTTCTACTCCTTTTTCCTTCCCAAATTTCACTTCCATAATTGGGTTTATTTGCGTGGTAATTAATTCTATTCTGCTATCGGGGTGTTCCGTTACTAATGCTATTTTGGCGGTAGTAATTTCGGGTAAAAAACGTTTGGTAAAATAGCATTTTGTTAATCCATCATAATAAATACAGGTAAGGGTTTGGTTGCTATAAAATTTATCAATCATTATAATGTCTTCATCAAAATGATTTAATATATCGTAAGTATATAGTTTGTAAAAACCTTTGGTGGTAATGGTTAAAATTTTATCGTCGGCACTAAACTTTCCTAAAAATGTACCTTTTTCGTTTTTGTTTAAACGGTGGGTGCTTTCATCAAACCAATAATCTTCACCTTCTAAAGTAGAGGCGCCTTTTTCTTTTAAAATAACTTTGTTTACCGTATATTTTGTAACAATATTACCAACGGCAGTGCGGGCTTTTACTTCTAATTCGGCAAAATCAACATCTAACTGTAATTTGCGTAAGCCTGGTACTGCACGAAGATTTACAATTACTTTTTCACTTTCGCCATTTGGGTTAATGGTAAACCAATACACGCTTGAGTTGGGCGTACCTTTGGTTAAATCGTATTCTTTATCGCGGGTAACGCCAGTAACGTTAAAGCGTTTCATAAAGGTAATGCCTTTAGGGCCATCACGGTAAATCATGTTATAGGTAGTGCGCTCATCGTTCTTTTTAAAAATAGCAACGTGCACAATATCTTTACCTACAAAGGTTTTATCGGATACTTTAAACACCTTCATTTTACCTTCGTTGGTAAAGGCAATTATATCATCAATATCCGAACAATCGCAAACAAACTCGTCCTTTTTTAAACTCGTGCCAATAAAGCCTTCTGCACGGTTCATATACAATTTTTCGTTTGCCATTACTACTTCGGTAGCAATAATGGTTTCTAATTGTTTGGTTTCGGTTTTGCGTTCTCGGCCTTCGCCATATTTCTTTTTAAGATTTTTAAAATACTCAACTGCAAAATCAATTAAGTTAGCCAAGTGATGTTTTACTTGTTCAATTTTTGCTTCCAATTCTTTCATCATATCCTCAGCTTTAATACTATCAAAGCGG
>JAYTRS010000455.1:0-3253 GCA_043746065.1 Bacteroidota bacterium
CCGCAATGGGTGCTGGATGTATAACAACATTAATGGAAGAGTTTAAATTACCGCATGGGCCATTATTTATAGAAGAAATGGTAAGTTGTACAAATCCGTTGGTAATATCAATACTACTTAAGCTATAATTAATTGCGTTTACACTTGTAGAAATTGAAAATGTACCTAAGCCATTGGTTGACCATTGATATTGGCCGTTGCCTCCACTAACATTTGCAATTAAATGCAAGGGATTTTGGTAGGCGCAAATTGCAGTATCTGATGAAAGAGATATAATTGGTTTTTTTATAATTGTGAGTTTTACTGTATCAACAACTGCTGGGCAAACTTCATTGTTTGTAGATGTTAAAATAAATAAAACCGTAACGTTATTTACATCAGAGTTTGATACATTATAATTAGTGTTTAGCGATGTGTTATTTGGAGTGAAATTACCACTACCATTCGTATTCCATACCCCAGTTGATCCGCCAGCACTCACTATTCCGTTTAATACAATACTTGTTGAGGTGGAACAGATTGTTTGATCATTGCCTGCATTAACCTGTGCAGGTTTCCTTATTTTTATTTTAACAGTATCCTTTACGGCTGGGCATGGCCCATTATTAGTTGATGTTAAGGTAAATATTACTATTCCAGTATTAATATCATTAAGCGATATTGAGTAGCTAGTAGATAGAGACGTATTATTAGGAAAAAAAACGCCGCCACTACCTGATGACCAAATACCAGTATTTGCGTTACTGTTTATTGTTCCTGCCAAAGCTAATGTATTAGTAGTTGAACATAGGAACTGATTTACACCTGCATTTACTACAGGTAAAGGAACAATTGAAACAAGCAAGGTATCTTTTACCACAGGACAAACACCATTGTTGGAGGAGGTGAGTGTAAAAATAAGTACACCCGCAGAAAGATCGGAAACGCTAATAAAATAATTATTATTTAAGGAAGTGTTTGCTGGATTAAAAGCCCCTGTACCGCTGGTACTCCAAATACCTGTAGTTGTTCCACCGCTTATTAAACCATTTAAATTTATAGTAGGTGTAGCTGCGCATATTAATTGGCTTGGGCCGGCATTTACAACGGCAAGTTTTGTTACATATATTTTTACCGTGTCTTTTACTTGTAAGCAATTTCCGTTACCTGTTGATGATAAGATAAGAGATACTATACCCGTTAAAATATCGTTTGGACCAGCTAAATAATTTGCATTTAATTGGGTGTTAGCAGGGCTAAACGTGCCATCACCAGAGGTACTCCATATGCCTGTTGAGGTTGGGCCAGAAACAATTCCCGCTAAAGACGGAAATCCGTTACTACAAATAGTTTGGTCAGGGCCTGCATTAACAGTTGGTGATGGGGTAATAATAATTTTGGCAGTATCTTTTGCGGCAGGGCACACACCATTGGCTGTTGAGCTTAAAATAACATTTACTAAACCAGTTGAGGCGTCGCCAGCACTTGGATTGTATGTTGTATTTAAATTAGTAGTAGAGGTAAACGCGCCTGTACCAGTAGTTGCCCATTGACCTGTAGAAGAAAATCCAGAAATAGTGCCAGTTAATATAACAGAACTGTTGTTTGCACAAACGGTATGGTCAGGGCCCGCATTTGCAATAGGTATATTTTGAAAAGTAATATTAAGAGTATCTTGTTTAGGAGGGCAGCCCGAATTTCCGGTAGTTGTAAGGTATAATTGAGCACCTGAAATTAATTCACCAGCAGTGGCAACATAATTAGTACTAACCGAATTTGAGACGGGTGTAAAGGTGCCGCTTCCCCCCGACCAAACACCACCAGTAGCATTTGTTACTGTACCGCTAAGAGCTACTATAGGATTGCTTTTACATTGCACTATATTTGTACCAGCATTTGCTGTAATTGGTAATGTGTACTGATTAACTACTGCAGTTGCCTGTGTTGGTGGGCATCCTGTTTTATCAAAAACCATTACAGTATATGTGCCAGGCCCTACCGTAACCACAGTAGTTGTATTTCCGCCAGGTGTCCAAGAGTATGTATAGCCCGGTAAACCTCCACTAGCTGTGGCTGTAAGAACTGCACTTGTGCTTCCAAAACAAATGGTAGTTAATGTTGGATTAATTCCTGCAAGTAGATTGCTATAAAAATAAACTCTCACTGTATCAATATAAAATGCTGCTTGGCAAGGTGACTGACCATAACCACTTACTTGATAATCTACAAAGGCGGGTGGTGTTCCGGTGGGTGTAACCATTACTGAAGCACAACCTGCTGTACAATTAAGGTACGAATTAAAAGCACCCGATGGCCCTGGGTTTACCGAATTCCATGTAATGGTAGGTACAGAAAAACCTGTTACCGCTATAGTTTGAGAGCAACCATTGCGCACTAAAATAGAATCGGGAACAACAGGAGCAGGAATAGCGGAAATAGCATAAGTATTTGAATTATTACCAGGCTTGCAAAATGTTAATACATGGGGCCCTGTTCCACTTAAACAAATTGGTGTACCCACAGAAATTGGTGGCCCGCAATTTATACTATAAAATAATCCGCCTGGAGGAACAGCACCAGAAGCAATATTAAAGTTTATACCATTTGAAGCAGGGTTAAGAAAAACTGTGAATTTAATACAGTTATCACTACCACTCCACCCACAACAGGTATCGGCTCTTGGAACGGAAGGACTTACCCATGTTGCTGTTGGTGAGGCCGTTAAATTTGCTGTAAAACTAGGCGTACCAGAACCGCATTGAGAAAACGTTTGTACACTATACAAAAATAAAAAAAGTATATATAGTATGTAAGCTTTCTTCATTTGTTTTACGTTTATAAAAAACAGAACTATTTAATAAGGATAAATTTTGTAAAAAAATATTATTTTGCTTAATTATACAAACTTAAAAACATTTTTCAACAGTTTAATAATTATACTATTTAATTAAAAAAAAGGTTGCATAAATATAGAAATAGTTATAAAAACTTACCTACTTTTTTACTACAGTAATTTAAACATTAAATAGAGTTTTTACGTCTATTAATTTATTGCGTAGGGCATTTAACCTTGCAGGGAACAAATTTAGGGTTAAGCGGGCGGCATTTGGGCTTAAAAAATAGAAAGCAGAAACCAATTAAGAAAATGCAAACTTAACAAAACAAAAACCGAAGCTAATACCTATGTTTTTTTGGAATATAAATAAGATTCTATAAATAGTTAACTTTTAATCAATTATATACAATTTAAGTAAAATGGTAGTACTGTTAAAGG
>JAYTRS010000456.1:0-3253 GCA_043746065.1 Bacteroidota bacterium
ATCTAAATAACGCTGTTCATTATCGTAGGCTGCTATATATGGCGCGCCATCTATAATTGCGCCAATAATACCAGCATCATGTAAAAGTGTTGCACCACCACCAGCAACCATGCCTAAACCAATTTGTTTTGCAATCGGGTTTTTGCTTACCATTGGCAAAACAACGCCTATTACAAGGGGTATAGCTGCTTTGAATTTTGGCATATCAATACCCGCAATATTATCGGGTATTATTTTTTGAACAACGTTGGCAGCCACCGCGCCACCAACAACAAAAAGTAGTTGTGTAAAATCTGTTTTACCTGCCATTGCACCCATACGGCGGCGGCGTATTACATGATGCTTTTTTGCGGCTTTTTTTCTTGCCATAATGTTTATTTTTTTTTGTTGTGAAATGAAAAATTTTATACAAATTTTTTAAGCGAATTTTTGTATTTGTTTAGTTCGGCTATGTACTTTTTTATAACCAAAATTTCACGTTGATGTAAAATTTTATGTTGTACCAACGCTTTATCTTTTATGTAAGATGTTAGCTTTTCAATACATTTTATAAAAATAGAAATTTCAGATGTTGCTTCTTTTATTCTATGAATTGCGTTGGATGCAATCATGTGAGCAACAGCGTTTTTTTCGTTGATACCCGTTATTTTTTCTTTTGTTACCGTAGTAACAATTTTTTTAACGGGTAATTTTGGTGCTGCTTTTTTCTTTTTTGTAGGGGTATTTGTAGGGGTATTTGTAGCACCTAGTTTACCAGCATTGTATTTTTTAGACGCTAATTTTATGGCATCTATATATTTTAATGTAGGCTTTGCAGCTCGCAATTTTTTAGCCTCAATTTGAATTAATTTTAAAGCACTCATATTAAATTATTTTAGTAATTTTTGCAACTAAAAAAGCACCACCTATTAGCAATAACGGGTTAATTTTTGTTATTGAATTTGGTACATTATCACTACCATTATTGGCTGTTAAATTTGGTTTATTTTTACCCGTTTGCGCTTGTTGCATTTGCTGCGCAAACATTTGCGCTTCATTAGAAAATCCAACCCTCTGTAGCTTTTCAATTAATTTTTCCGCAAACTGTTGCGGTTTTAAATTATATACTTGGTTAGCAGCTAAAAAAACATTTTGCAATCCATTTGGACTATTTTTCATATAACTTAACACATTAACCATTTCATTTTTTGGGCTATCTCCATCCGTAATTGTCCACCATGCCGCGCTTGTACCGTTGGGCTGTCCTTTTGGTTGTGTTTGTGCATCCCAGCCTTGCCAATCGTTCGGGTTTGGATTGTTACCAAAAATATTTTTAAATAGGTTTAATAAAGGCGTAACAATAATACCAGCGCCAGGAATAATTGCTTCTACGGCTAACGAAACGCCACTTTTTAAATCTAAGTTTGAAACTGAATTAATTAAACTAGATACATCATTAAAATTAATTCCGTTTAAGTTTTGAGGTCTAAACTGATTAATCAAATAATAAGGTTGTTCAGTAATACTATTTGTCGGGTTTTTTACGTCATAAATATTACCCATTTTTTTGGTATTTTCAATAGCTTTTAAATATTTTAAATCAGCCATTGAATTTATTTTAATACTACCATTTTTTAGGCGTTTTTTTCTTTCAGTTTCTAATCCATAAATAACATTGTGTATTGAAGTATTAATACCGCTAATTCGATTTAATGCCATAGAATTAATTTTATAATCTTTAAAAAAATTGGGTGTTTTTTTGTGATTGAAATAAGGTACATCGCTAATGCAATCAACCCATATTTCTTTTTTTGTATTTGGATAAACCACAATAAATACATGGTTTAAATAGCTGCCATCGCTTTGTTGATATTTTGCAAATCGGTATGCAAGTGGTATTTTTTGCAAACCACTTCTATTTATAGCATCTAAAATGCCACCTGTAAACAGGCTGTAATTTTTGCAATCTGAACCGCTTGTATAACCCGTGGCCACAATTGCGCTTGGTGTTTTTATAGATTGATTATCTATATTTTCAACTACATTATTAACGTTTTTTCGTAAAAAATCAAAAATGTTTTCGCAAGTTTTTTCAACTGTATTACCAATAAAATAAGGTGCTATTATTGAATATTGTTTTTTGTCTAATTCGTGGGCTTTTAGAATAGCTTTTTTAATATCTGAAATAGACTGATTAGCAACTAATGTTTTTTTTGTTGCAGTATATGCTGGCAGTTTTGATAATATGAAGTTGGCATCTATCATAGTGTAAAAAATTGCTTTATAGGTATGTTAATGCCATAAACATTTATAATGCCTTCAAAACTAAATGTGCCGTGTTTGCTTTTTAAAAGTTGGCTGATTGTGTTAATAATACCCGTTAATTTAACATTAACGGGCAGTTCGATAATGCTTGTTGTTTTTGCGGCAATAACTTGTTTTTTTAGTTGTAAAACATTACCGATTAAAATAGTATTATTTAAATATATCTGTCCTTCGATACTGTTAATATCTTGCGTACTTGCAGTGGGGTTATTTGCGGTAATTTTTACAAGCAATTCGGGGTTTAAAATACTGCCATCTATTTTTACACCGCTAAAAGTAAACATTGTATTGTTTAACAAATTTCTTCTACTTTTTAGCCAAAGTAAAACAGCAAATGAGCTTACAATAGCAATTACGTTAGTCGGTTTCATGTAGCTAATATAGTAACATTTGAATTAATCAAATATATATAGCTTTGCTATAAATAAAAAAACCCGCTATTTAGCGGGTTTTTTTATTGGTAAAATATGTTTTTTTATATAATTGTAGTTTCAGTTGGTTACTTTTTGTAACCGACTTAGTGTTTTTTTGTCATTTTTTTTGTTGTTTACGATTATTTTTTCGTGATTGTGCAGCAGCTTTATTTTTTGTTCTAACATTTTTTTGTTTTTTTGATAAAGAAACTTTGACAAATTTTGTAGTAGTAGTATTTTTTGGACTTTCTACATTCATACATTGAGCCAACAAAGATAAACCCATAAAATAACTTAATGTTTTCATATTTAAATTTTTAATTAGCAGTTTTTTTTTCGCCGTATAAGTCAATTATCCTATCAATTTGCGTTTTTATTTCTGTCAATTCTTGTTCAGTCATAATAAACATTGCATTGTCAAACATGACTGTAAAACCTAAAATGCTTTTACTACATGATTTGAATTTACCATTGGTTGATAGTGAAGATTTAAAATAATTGTAACAGTCCATTTTTTTTTAGTTTTATTGGTTAAT
>JAYTRS010000457.1:0-3251 GCA_043746065.1 Bacteroidota bacterium
ATTTGTGGTGAGGATTTTTTAATTACTTATCATTAAACACAGAATTTAACTCCTGCATCTCTTTAGTCTCTTTCAGTCCCTTTTTTTAAACTACTCAACAATAATTTTTTTAGTAGCTTTTTCTTTATTGCCTTCAATAGTAATAAAGTAAATGCCCTTAGCCTTATTCGCTAAATTAATTTGAGTATCGTTTTTACTTGTTTTTTGAGTATAAACAATGGTACCTAAAATATCAGTTACAGTAATAGTGTACTCGTTACCATTATGCGGTAAGCTTACGGTCACTAAATCTTTAGTTGGGTTAGGATATAATTTAACATTACTAGCTAATAAACTATTTTCAGCAATACCTACACAAGTAGTTACACTAATTGTATTTGCTGCCGATGAAACACCCGAAGCATTACTAGCATTTAATGTAATAGTATAATTACCAGTAGCTGTAAAGTTTATTTGTGGGTTTTGAGCACCAGCATTTGGCGAAAATGTTCCTCCAGCAGGCATAATACTCCAAGTATAACTTAAGGCGCCATTAGCCGAAGTACTTGTATTAGTAGTAGTTATTGGCGATAACGTACAATTTGTAGCCGATGCTGGTAATAAAAATCCAACAACAGGAGCACAGTTACTAATATTTACTGTTTGTGTAACTTGTGAGGTACCATTTCCATTAGTTGCTAATAAGGTTACCGAATAAACACCAGCCGTTGAAAACGTAATAGATACGTTTGTAGCCGTTGAACTTGGGTTAATAGTAGCATTAGCAGCTGAAGTACTCCACGAATACGTAGGCACAGGAGAACCTGTACTAGTGTTGGTAAAGTTTAATACCGCTTTGTTACAAAGTGTACCCGTTGGCGAGTTAAATGAAGCTATAGGAGATACACAACCAATTACATTTACAACTTGAGAAGTAATATTTGTTGTAAAGCCATTACTTGATGCTAACGAAATAGTATAGGTGCCATTTGCTGTAAAACCAATAGTTGGGTTAGTAGCCGCTGTTGAAGAAAATACAACACCTACACTACCACTCCAAGTATAACTACCACAACCTAACGATGAATTTACTGGCACTACTGTAGCAATTGGGCCACTTAAACACACATTATTACTTGGCAAACTAAAAATAGCCGTAGGCCCATTAAATTTATAAATACCACCAAGATTACCAGCAGTTTGAAAAGTAGATGCCCAGCCGCTGCAAGCATCAGCAAAGTCAACTTTTAAATAAGCGATGTTGCTTGAACCCCAATCTGTCCATGTTAAACCGCCATCTTTAGAATATGATAAGTTAGAAATATTGGCAGTACTTGTATTAGCACAACTTGCAAAAATGTTAGTTCCCGGTATAGCACAAATATCATTTCTTCCTAATACTGGATCAATGGTTGTAACTTTTGTCCAACTTACACCACCATTATTTGTAACATATTCTTCAAATGTAGAAGGTGTAGTAGATGAATTATAAACATAAGAAACACCCGTTAAAGACGTTGTAAAGGCAATATTATTTACGTTTAAACTAGCTGTTGGCGTGCCTGGTAATACAGCCACATTCCATGTTAAACCAGCATCGGTTGAACGAAAAATTCTACCTTTATTAGTACCAAACCAATAATTTGAGGCACCTTGTTTAGCATAAATATTTACTAAACCATATTCGCCAGCAGTTGGGTTAGGAATATTAGCACCTGGTACTAATGTCCATGTAGCACCAGCATCTGCAGTGCGCCAAATTTCAAACTCATTAGCATTTCCAGCATGAGGATCGCCCATTGTAATACCAACTGAAGAGGTTGTAAAAGCAATAATATCTGTAAACGATGCAGCGTTTGTGTACATACCAGCCGCTGTCATATTTACCCAAGTAGCACCACCATTAGTAGTTTTATGAATAGCACCCTGCGCTTGTGGAACTTTTAAGTAGGATGATACCCATGCTGTGTTAGCATCAATCCCCTCTAAATTTGCAATTACATAAGTATTTGTATCAGCATAAATATTACCTGTATTAAAAGTAGTACCCGCATTAATGGTTCGGCTAAAATCGTTGTAATTAGCACTAACACCTGTTCCACTATAACCTACACTCCATACTACATTTGAACTTACAACATCTAAAAATTTAGAAGATGCACTTGTCATTGTGTAATTTGTATTTTGTAAGGTTTGCCATGCTGGGCTTGTTATTTGCGCAATTGCCGATGTGGCTAATACTGCACTAAAAATTGTAAGTAATTGTTTTTTCATAATAAATTTGGGTTAAATAATTGTATAAATATAAACATAAAAAGTTTACATTTTTTATCAATTTTTAAGTTTTATCAATAATTAAATTAAGCTACTTTTACAAAAAAATTAAATGATTACTACTGATATTGTAATAATAGGCGCTGGACCTGTTGGTTTATTTGCTATTTTTGAAGCTGGATTACTTAAAATGCGCTGTCATTTAGTTGATTATTTACCTCAAGTGGGAGGGCAATTGTCTGAAATTTATCCTAAAAAACCCATTTACGATATACCTGGTTATCCCAGCGTTTTAGCACAAGAATTAGTAGATAATTTAATGCTTCAAGCAAAACCCTTTAACCCAAGTTTTACTCTGGGCGAACGCATTGAATCCTTACAAAAAAATGGTGAACGCGATTTTGTTCTAACCACTAATATGGGCACTGTAATTAATGCTAAAACTATAGTAATTGCAGGTGGTTTAGGCTGTTTTGAACCTCGTAAACCCGATATTGAAAATTTACAAAAATACGAAAACGGCAAAGGTGTAAATTATATGATTTTAGACCCCGAAAAATACAGAAATCAAAAAATGGTAATAGCGGGTGGCGGAGATAGTGCCTTAGATTGGGCCATTTTTTTAAGTGATATATGTAGCGAGTTAACCTTAGTTCATAGAAGCGAAAGCTTTAGAGGCGCTCCCGATAGCGTTAATAAAGTTATCGAATTGGCTCAAAAAGGTAAAATTAATCTATTATTAAACTCTGCAATAGCAAGCATTAGCGGTAAAGATGCATTGGAAACCGTAGAAGTTGAAAACCTAAAAACACAACAAAAAACAAATATTAATACACAAAATTTAATACCCCTTTTTGGCCTGAGTCCAAAATTAGGTCCGATAGAAAATTGGGGCTTAAACTTAGATAAAAATGCCATTGAAGTAAATATAGAAGATTATAGTACCAACATTAGTGGCGTATATGCCATTGGCGATATTAATAGCTATACAAACAAAC
>JAYTRS010000458.1:0-10049 GCA_043746065.1 Bacteroidota bacterium
AAACCCTCATTATGTAAATAGTGAGGGTTTTTTGATTTTAATCCATTTATATTTTAAATTATTGCTTTTGAAACATATAAATCTTATAGGGATATTTAAGATAAATGGTGGCTAAGTTTACACAATTGCATTTGAAATACAATTGATGAATGTTGTATTTTGTAAGCGATTGATATTTATATAGTTATTTGTTAAAATGATTAGTTTTAGCTTAGTAATTATGACGATGCTAAGAGCTATATTAGCGTTGCTAAGAGTAGTATTATGAATGCTAAAGCTAGTTTTATAGTTATGCTTACTACTATTATAGATGCTAAGAGCTAAACCCTTAGGGTGACGCATGGATAGGATATACTTAGCGGCATTTTGTATTATATTTTAATGCCCAATAAACATACATCATCTACTTGTTCAAGTTCTCCTTTCCAACCGTTAAGGGTAGTTAAAAGAATTTTCTTTTGATTATCCATAGACTCGTTTACGTTGGTTAACAATAATTCGTTTAATTTTTTGTATTTAAATTTTTTGCCTTTTGGTCCGCCAAATTGATCGGCAAAACCATCGGTATATAAATAAATAATGTTTCCTTTTATGGCGTTAATGGTAAATAAAGTAAATGGCTCTGTTTTTTCGCCTTTACCAATAGGCATTTTATTTGTTTGTAATTCTACTAATGCATTATTGTTATATAACATTGGCGAATTGTTTCCTGCGGCGTAGGTTATGTTTACTATTTGATTGTTAGCCGCGTTTGATTGGATACAAAGTAAAATCCCATCCATGCCATCTTGCCCTCCATCGCGCGAAATACTTTTTATTAATCGTTCGCGTACATAATTTAAAATTTGGTGGGGCTCTAAAATATGTTTTTCGTTTATGGCTTCGTTTATAAAACTAATATTAAGAATGCTCATAAAAGCGCCTGGTACGCCATGGCCAGTGCTATCGCAAACGGCTAAATAAAAATAAGTATTGCCGGCTTTATTATCTGAAGCTTTTATGGAGGTAGTCCAATAAAAATCGCCACTTACAATATCTTTAGGTTGAAAGAGAACAAAACAATCTGTAAAATTATTTTTTAATACTTTTTCATCGGCTAATAATGTATATTGAATGCGTTTGGCGTAATTAATTGAGTCAACAATTTCTTTTTGTTTTTCTTCAACTGTATGTTTTTGAATTTCTATTTCGTTTTTTTGTTCAACTATTTCTTGTGTGCGTTGGTCTACCTTCTCTTCCAATTCTTTTTGTCTTAAACGTAAGCGTGCGGTATAAATACGGTTGTAAGCAAAGGATAAGCCTATAAAAAATAAAACATAAGAGGCATAGGCTATATTGGTTTTCCACCAGGGGGGTGTAATTGTAAAGCTAAATTGTGTAGGCACACTGCAGGCACTACCAAAATTATTACTACTTACTTTAAATATATAATTGCCAGGCGGAAGGTTTCTGTAATCGGCAAATGCGTTGTTAGTAAAGGCATTCCACTGCTTATCTATACCCTGTAAAATAAAACGATAACGTGTTTTATCGGTATTGCTTAGGCAATTGGATGTGAAATGAAAGGTAATATGATTTTGATGGTATGGTAAAACAAGATTTTTGGGTATAAAGTAGGCGTCGTTAGTAGCCTTCCATTTTACTTTATTAGTTTGTAGGTAACCGGTATCTGCCTTTATGCTATTTTTAAAAAAGAAGGTATCGCGCATAGGCGACCATACTGTATCTGTTTGGCTTAAATTTGTTTTAAAATTATTGCGTAAATTAAAATTTAATTCTTTACCCATTAAATTTATACCTGTAATGGTAGTTTTGTAGTATATCTGTTGTTTTTTGGTAGGGTTTAAAGTAGTTACAATATCGCCTATGCCCCACCATAAAATTCCACTTTTTGAAACAATGGCTGAGCTAGTATTAAAATCGTAAGCGCGCAAGCCCTGAGGTTTTGCAAAATTTTTAATGCTTGTTTTTTTATTTATTGTTTCGAGTATAGATAAGCCTTTTGCTGTACCCGCATATATTTTATTTGCTTTTTTAACTAGGCTAGTAACTGTCATTTCTGCCAATCCATTTTCGGTGCCAATGTTTGTAATTGTATTGTTTTTTGTATTTATTTTTTTTAAGCCATCACTTTGTGTACCTGCCCATATACAACCTAAAGAATCGGCTAGGAGACAATAAATAGTGCTATTGTTAAAACCTTGTTCTTTTGTAAAATGGTATAACAAGCTTGTTTTGGGTGTGTACATATAAAGTCCGTTTTTAATTGTTCCAATCCAAATGTTGCCTTGTGCATCTGTAATCATACATTCAATAGGGCTTTGTAGTGTATTTAATTTTGAATCTAAATGTTTAAATGTTGCGGTAAGTGTATCGTATTTATCTAAGCCTTTTTTAGTGCCTAAAATTACTTCTCCATTAAGTGCTACAGCACATCTTATTCTGTTACTAATTAATCCAGCCTCTTCATCCCACGATGTTAGGGTTCCATTTTTTTTATTTAAAACATTAAAGCGGTATTCTGTACCCATATAAATATGCCCGTACCCGTCATCTAAAAAATAATTTTGCCAGGCATCTGTCCAATCGCCGCCAGTAAAAAGATGTATGAGTGTATTTTTTTTTGGTTGAAAAATATCTATCCCTTCGCCTGTAGTGCTTAGCCAAATGTTTTCTTCTTTATCTTCGTAAATGGCCATTATGGGCCGGCGGGCAAACCAAAACTTATTGTTATAGTTTTTTATTTTTCCGTTTGCAACATCGTACTTAACTATTCCTGCAGAGGAGGTTCCCATCCAAATGCAATGCGCATTATCTTCAAACAAACTATATACGGTGCTTTTTGCAATGCCTGATTGCCCGTAAATATGCTCTATGGTAAGATTTACGGGATCAAAAACATCTGTACCAGATTCTTGACAACCAATCCAAATATGGCCCTTGTGATCTTGCATTAAAGAATGTATATAACTAAATGCTAAACCATGTTTTACTTTAAGGTGATAAAAATTTCCGGTTTTAGTGTTGTATTTGTCTACCCCGCCATTCCAGCCGCCAAACCACATATTGCCTGCATTGTCGCAAATAACTGCTCTTATATCATCATTACTTAAACCTTGACTTGCCTTAAGGGAATACATTTTTTGCTTTTTAGAATCGTAAATGTTAACGCCGCCGCCGTTAGATGCAAACCATAAAAGCCCCTCTTTATCTTGTGTTATTTTATTTATATAATTGGTGGCTAAGCCCTCTTTTGTGCTAAGATGTATAATGTTTTCAGTGCTTAAATCAATAATGTCAACCCCTTCGCCACTGGTAACAAAAACCTGTTTGTTATTATTAAGAAAGACAGAGCCTACAGCATTGGTAAATAAGCCTTGGGCTTTACCGTAGTGTCGCACAATGCCTTGTTCGGGAATTATTTCATCAACGCCATTGCCAGCCGCCCAAATGTGCCCATTTTCATCAATGCATAAAGAGAGTTTCATATCGCGACTTATGCCAGTACGCTTTAAATAGGTATAAATAAACTCTCCGTCAAAAAAACATAATCCGTTATCGGTAGCCATCCATAAACGGCCATTTTTATCTTGTACTATACTGTGTACCGATGTTCCGGGCAAGCCCTGATCTTGAGCAATTTCGAGGATGCCATTTACAAATTGATTTTCTACAACTGGAATTTGTGCTTTTACTTTTTTGGGTGTACCTAATAAAACTATTTCGGACTTTATTTTTTTTGAAGGAAGAGATTTTAAATTTAAAGAAACAGAGGGTAGTTTATCAAATTGTACAATATTAGAATCGAGTGGTACGAGTAATGGGTGAACAGGGTTTATTTCGAAAGTAGGATTTTTAAAAATTTGGGTGTGTGTTTTAAGTATTCTTGCTTTTGGTTTACCTTTTGTAGAAGGGCTCCAAAAAGTTTTAATTGGTTTGGGTAAATTTATATTTACTGCATTAGGTTCAGGAAATTCATTTTCGTTTTCAGGAAAATTGATAGTATTATTGTTTTTGCCGCATGATAAAAGCAAAAGAATTATAAAAGAAGATAAAAAAAATTTCATTAGCCTTAAACGTTAGGAAATATAAATGTAAATAATAATTGCGTTTTAGCCTTAAAATAAGATTTTATATTTAGCTACTTTGTATTATTTACGCGTATAATTTGCGCCTTATTTGATGATTGCGTCTTTATAATCCATTTTACGCCCTATACGCTAATGTACAATTGATGATCTTTAGCATCTATTAGTTGATTTACAAAAAACAAGAGTTGTTTTTAACACAAAAAACATTTACTGTAAGGTACAAAATGTTTTTGATGTTATTACACTGTTACTTGAATTGCCGTTATTAGTTATTAAATTTTTGTTGGTGGCATCTATATTTACAGCTTCTTGATCGCAAACGGCTTTTGCTTGCTTTTCTTTCATTTTTTGGCTCATTGGCACTACTTTATTACTATAATAACCATTACTATTAGAAAATGTTATGGTTGTATTACATCTGCATCTATACTGCTTTTTACAGGCTGTTGCAACAAATACTACCAGTAAAATAATTAAAAAGTTCTTCATCATTTAAATATTAATTAACAATTAAAGCGCAATCTGTTTTAACAGACTCTCCTTGTGAAAAGGGATAGTTATTGTTATCTGTAATTACATTTGTAAAACTTGTTTCGGTGCTTGCTTGTTGATTTTCGCATGCTGACTTTGCCTGTTTTTTAGTAAGCTTTGCCGAATAAGGGGTTTTATCTCCGCTAAATACGGATGTATTATAATTATTTGAATTTGTTTTATATGTCCAAGAGGTGTTGCATTGGCACACATAGGATTTTTTGCAACTTATAAATGTAAATACAAGTAAAGGCAAAAGTAAACAGGTAATTTTTTTCATCAGAAAGCAAATTAACTAATTTATTTAAAGATTAAAAAATATAATTAACCCTTAAAACGCAAATATAATTATAGAATAAAAACCTACAATTTTTTGAAAGAATGATTTTTGAATAAAGAGTTATGTACTAAATATGAACCCATAAAAAAAGCCTCAAAATTAATTTTGAGGCTTTTTTAGTATTAGTTTTTAATGTCCGCCACCATCGTGTTCACCTTCTTGTAAAGGTACGGTTTGTGGTATAAAATCTTTTTGGGCACCTGGTTTACTGTAATCGTAAGCCCAACGTTCTACGTGTGGTATTGCACCAGGCCAGTTACCGTGTATGTGTGCTACAGGGTTTGTCCACTCTAAAGTATTACTGTTCCAAGGATTTTGAGGTGCTTTTTCGCCTCTAAAAATACTGTAAAAGAAATTAAATAAAAATACGCCTTGCGATAAAGCACCAATTATAGCACAAATAGTTACAATTTCGTTAATATCTACCAAATTATCAAACATAGGGAAGTTACTGTTAGTGTAATAACGGCGTGGAACACCTGCTAAGCCTAAAAAGTGCATTGGAAAAAATACGCCGTAAGCGGTTATAAAGGTTAACCAAAAGTGAACATAGCCTAATTTTTTGTTCATCATACGTAAAAATAGTTTTGGGAACCAATGGTAAACACCAGCAAACATACCAAATATGGCACTTAAACCCATTACAATGTGAAAGTGAGCTACTACAAAGTAAGTATCGTGTACGTTAATATCTAAGGTTGAATCGGCTAAAATAATACCTGTAACACCACCTGTAATAAATGAGCTTACTAAACCAATACTAAATAACATGGCTGGCGTGAATTGAATATTACCTTTCCATAAAGTAGTAATGTAGTTAAATGCTTTTACTGCTGATGGAATAGCAATTAATAAGGTTGTAAATACAAACACCGATCCTAAAAATGGATTCATACCCGTCATAAACATGTGGTGACCCCACACAATAAATGATAAAAAGCCAATGGCTAACATAGAACCAATCATGGCGCGGTAACCAAAAATTGGCTTACGTGAGTTGGTTGCAATTACTTCAGATGTAATACCTAAAGCTGGTAATAATACGATATAAACTTCTGGGTGGCCTAAAAACCAAAATAAGTGTTCAAATAATATTGGGCTTCCGCCAACATTATCTAAGGCACGACCACCAATATAAATATCAGATAGGTAAAAGGAAGTACCAAAACTTCTATCCATAATTAATAATAACACACACGAAACTAAAACTGGGAAAGATAATACACCTAAAATAGCAGTGATTAAAAAAGCCCAAATAGTTAAAGGTAAACGTGTCATCGTCATACCTTTTGTACGAAGATTAATAATGGTAACAATGTAATTTAAACTTCCTAATAGTGATGATACAACAAATATTGTCATTGAGATTAACCACATCGTCATTCCTAATTTAGAACCCGGAATAGCTTCTGGTAAGGCTGATAACGGTGGGTAAATTGTCCAGCCAGCTGAAGCAGGTCCATCATCAATAAAACAAGAGGCCATCATTATGGCACTTGATAAAAAGAAAAACCAGTACGATAGCATGTTTAAAAAGCCTGAAGCCATATCGCGTGCGCCAATTTGGTAAGGTATAAGTAAGTTACTAAAGGTGCCACTTAAACCACCCGTTAGTACAAAAAACACCATGATGGTACCGTGTATGGTAACTAAGGCTAAGTACATGTTTGGGTTTAAAATACCTTCGGGCGCCCATTTATCACCTAATAAAGTGTTTATAAAAGCAAATTTTTCTCCGGGCCAAGCCAATTGCATTCTAAAAATAATGCTCATTGTCATAGCAACTACAGCCATTACAATAGCTGTAATTAAAAACTGACGGGATATCATTTTGTGATCTTGCGAAAAAATGTATTTTGTTACAAATGTTTCGTGATGATCATCGTGATCGTGCACATGATCGTGATGTGCTAAGTGATCTTTTTCTAACTCTTTGTGTGTTACAGTAGCCATATTATTTTATTTAATTTAGAAAATTTTATTTAGATGCAACGGTTTTAAATGCTTTTTGTTTTGCTATCCAAGCCTTATAATCTGCTTCGGTATCAACCACTAAATTCATTTGCATGTTATAGTGCGATGCCCCACAAATTTTATTACATAGTAATAGATAATCAAATTCAATAGGTTCTTTATTAAATTTAGCACGTTGGTTATTAATACCAGCCATCATTTTAATTACATAAGGATCTTTACGCATTTGTGCTGTAGTTTTTGTGGGCACAAATTTAAATTCAGTTATCATACCGGGTACGCAATTCATTTGTGCTCTAAAGTGAGGCATATAGGCGCTATGTAGTACATCGCGGCTACGCATTTTAAATTCTATTTCGCGGCCAACAGGTATGTGAAACTCGTTTTTTACAATTAAATCATCAAAGCCTGAAGCATCAGTAGTATCTTGGCCAACACTATTTGTGCCACCAATTTGGCGATAATCAGTTTGGCCTAACTTACCATCTTTACCTGTGTAGCGTGCTGTCCAATCAAACTGTTTGGCATATAATTCAATAGTTACTCTGTTTGGGTCTGTGGCAGTATCGGTAATTTCGTTCCAATATTTTAAACCGAAAATAATTACAAATGCTAATACAATTGCTGGTACTATTGTCCAAGCCATTTCTAAACGGTTATCGTGAGGGAAATAAGTAGCTTGAGTTTTTTTATTACCACGGTATTTGTATGCAAAATAAAATAAGAAGAAGTTAGTTACAAAAAATACAAACACACATAAGTACATGTTATAATCCCATAACGTATCAATTTTTTCGCCATGTACGGAGGCTGCACCTGGAAGAGCACGCTCATTCCAACGCATACACTGCCATATAAAAAACGCAAAAAATATAAACATAAATGCAAACATGGCTTTGCCCATCATATTATTATCCGAATCGGTAATGTGCCATTCTTTGGTTTTTTTTAACCCACGGCTTAATTCAATTACTCGTAATAATTGGTGTCCTGCAATTATTAATAAAACGATGGTTAACAGTACTAAAAAATTCATTTTATATAAGTTTTATAATTATACTTTTTTTAATTCTTATTTTTTTAATCTTTATTCTAAAATTTAAGTTTTTATATTGAATGGTGTAAGCTTTCTTGTAAAAACGGGTGATTTTTTACGCGTAACGGTGCTTTTGTTAAAGCGTTTAATACTACGTAAATAAATAATCCTAAAAAGAAGAAGAAATTACCAAATTCCATCCAACTTAAGCCTGTCCATGCATGCCCCACAGTACCTGGCATTACAATCATAATTAAATCTAAATAATGACCCATAAATATAATAGCGCCAATAAACATTAAGAAAAAGAAGTTACGTTTACAATCGCGGCTCATTAGCATAACCATAGGGAAGGCAAAGTTTACAAATAAAACCGTCCACATTAAAGCTTTATAGCTTTCCCAACGGGTTTGAAAATAAATAACTTCTTCTGGAATATCAGCATACCAAATTAGCATAAACTGAGAGAAGTATAAATATGTCCATAAAAACGAAATAGCAAACATCCATTTACCCATATCGTGAATGGTACTTTCGGTTACAAATTCTAAATAACCTACTTTTTTTAACCAAATTACTAATATGGTAATAGCTACTATGGCACTAATCCACATTCCTGAAAAAATGTACCAGCCAAATAGGGTAGAAAACCAGTGTGTATCAATGCTCATTAACCAATCCCAACTTGAGGTAGAAGATGTAACGGCAAATAATACCATAAACCAAGCACCTAACTTGATGTTTTTCCAATGGAAACTATTGTTTACATCAATATCTAACTTATCGGCATCTAAAGAGTTTTTACGTAATCTCATAGTAAACCAACCCCAACCAACCATATATAGTATGGTTCTAATCCACCAAAAAACACCAAAGTAACCAATTTTAGCAGCAATGGCGGCATCGTAATTAGGGCTAGTAGTATCTGCAATACCTGGTGTCATCCAATGGTAAATATGATGTACTTGAAACTGACCTAAAATAAACAGTAACATCATAAAACTTAAACCGTAAGGTAAATACATAGTTACAGCTTCAATTACACGTTTAATAGTGGTGCTCCAACCTGCTTCGGCAGCATATTGTAAGCCTAAAAAGAAAGCTGCGGCTAATGATAAGGCCATAAAAAAGAACGAGCCAGCAAATACGTTGCTCCACGCACGGGTGCCAGCGTGGTAATGCTCTTCTTCGTTACCTTTATCCATTACAAACATTAAAATAATAGATAGTAAACCAATACCCATTAAAATAAACGAAGCCATTTTAGCTTTTGATGGGAACGTAAACTGTAGTTTTTCTTCTGTGTTCATATATTTAGTATCTCTTAAATCTTATTAATATTATTTTACTTTTGTCTTAGCCACTTCAACTTTTACGCTATCACTAACTACTATTTTAGGACCTTGTAATTTTTGTACAAAATAAACTAATTTCCAACGCTCTTCTTGTGTTAACTGGCTAGCATGCGAACCCATTGTGCCTTTACCATACGTTAAGGTATGAAACATTTTTCCTTCGGGTAAGTTTTTTAAAGTACCGCTGTATGCTGGCGGCGGGCCAGGTAATTTACCTCCCACTTTGCCATCTCCCATACCTGCTTCGCCATGGCAATGCACGCAAAACTTACCGTAAAGTACTTCGCCTTCTTTTTCATATTCTTCACGCGATTTAGACGTTAAAGGATTTTTTAAATTTAAACCTGCCGCTTCGTAACCTTCTGTAGTATTTGCATACGCATACGGCATATAGCCACGTGCTACTGTACCTTTTACGGGTTTCATGGCGTTATATACGGTATCTCCATCTACCGTATGAGTTTGGTAATATTCTAATGAAGGCGATCGGTACATATCCGGCATAAACTCTACACCTGGGCTGTTTGCATCTCTTTTTCCGCAAGATGAAAAACCTGCTAATAACAAGCCTGTTAAGGCACTGCAAACAACAAATTTTATTATTTTATAGTGTTTTTTCATTTTTAATAATTAATGTGTTTCGTCTAAAACGTAAGCTGGTTCAACAACAAAAGTACCTTTGTGATTTACTTCTTCGGCACCATTTGATTTTAAAATCTCTT
>JAYTRS010000459.1:0-3241 GCA_043746065.1 Bacteroidota bacterium
TCGTATTCATTAAAATTACAATCGGGATTAGCTTCCGTTTGTATGGATGTTTCTCCGTTTGTTTTTACCATTTGGTGATTATGATTTAAAAGTTTATGAATGTAAACCTTGGGAGTAGCCAACCATAATATGCTCAAAAATAAAATTGAGACTACATATATTTTAGATAATTTACCCTTTAAAACCACAAAACAAATGTAGTAAATTTTAATATATATGTGTTATCTCATTGATAAATTCAATTCTTAAGTAAAATATACAAATAGCTGTTGTTAATTTTGTATACTCCTCTTTTGTAATTAAAAATATAGATACATCGTTAATAATTGATAATTACTACCATTAGTATCTTTACACACCACTCAAAAAACGGTTTAATCAGCTATTAAAATATTAAAAAACAACCGTATATAAACGCAAAAACCCCAGATAATCAGGGGTTTTTAGCTTTGTACTCGGGACTTGAACCCTTACATCCGTGAAGATATAGGATTTTAAATCTTTAAAACCGACTTAAAACTGCCGAATTTGGCAACAATTGTAAACATTTGTTTGCAATTGTGTGCATTGCAGCACATCAAATTTTATAAATCTAAAAACGAGTATTCGTACATTTTATGTGGTTCTTTCCACTACTGTTTTACAACCTTAATAATTTCAGCTTTATTATTGCTAATTACTTTAATAAAATAAATGCCATTAACTAAAGTAGAGATATTAATATTTACGTTATCTAACACAGAAGTAGTAGTTAAAACAACTCTACCTATAATATCAGTAACATTAATTACTTTACTTAAACCATTTGCTAATTCTAAAGTAAATTCGCCATTGCTTGGATTTGGGTAAATACTAATTGCTAAATGTTGGTTATTATTTGTTTGAATACCAACACAACTATTTACAAGTTGAGTAATTGTAGCAATATTAGTACAGCCATTAGTACCAACTCCATTAACGGTGTAGTTTGTAGTAACACTTGGGCTTACTGCAATAACAGTAGTAGTTGCACCTGTGTTCCAGCTATAGGTAGCAGCACCACTTGCAGTTAAACTAACTGATTGGCCAGCGCAAACAGAACCAGAGTTGGACGAACTAGCAGTAATTGTAGGTAAAGCATTTACAGTAACATTAGCCGTTGCAATGTTTGAAATACAACCTGCAGTATTTGTACCTACCACTGTATAACTTGTTGTAGCAGTTGGATTTTTTACAGCACTCCCCCCTTGAAACGTGTAAGAACTTGCACCACTTGGTAACATCGTAAACGAACTACCTGCACAAATGGCGCCACTATTAACTGAAATTGTAGGCACTGCATTTACCGTAACGTTAGAAACTACGGCATTACTTACACATCCAACAGTACTTGTACCTGTTACAGTGTATGAAGAATTTATACTTGGTGTAGTAACAGCACTTCCGCTACTAAACGTATAAGAACTTGCACCACTTGGTACCATTGTAAACGAACTACCCGCACAAATAGCACCGCTATTAACCGAAATAGTTGGTGTAGCATTAACTGTAACGTTAGAGGTTGCAATGTTAGAAATACAGCCTGTGGTATTTGTACCAACTACAGTATAACTTGTTGTAGCTGTTGGATTTTTTACAGCACCCCCACCTTGAAAAGTATAAGAACTTGCGCCATTGGGCACCATGGTAAACGAACTACCAGCACATATAGTACCACTATTAACCGAAATTGTTGGTGTAGCATTAACTACAATTGTAGCTATACTTGATCCCATACAACCTGCTGTACTAGTGCCAACTACAGTATAGTTAGTTGTAACGGTAGGTGTAATACTTATAGTAGTTGTTTGTGCACTTGTACTCCAAGTATAAGTATTGGCTCCCGATGCTGTTAAAATTGCATTTTGGCCATTACATATATTTATATTACCAGTAATACTTAAGGTTGGAGCAGCTGCGCCAGCTATAACTCCCCAATAATCAAAATCTTGTCCTGTATATGTCGTCCAAGCAGCTGTGTTTGGTGGAATTGAAATTGGAGAATAGCTAATATAACAAACAGTTTTAGAAGTAGAAGATGTGTAATTTACATGGTTAGTACCTGTACCATTTACATAATCTGCCATAATCCAATACACACCTGCGGGTATAGCAGTTGGGGTGGTAATCGGAATAGTAAAATTTCCTGTACCTACCAACACTGTATTAGTGTAAGCCACTAAATTTGAAGGCAATCCAGCAGCATCTGCATATATAGCCATTCGCATTGTAGCTGCGGTACCGTTACCTTTGTAGCCTAAGCCAGTTAACGTTCCGCCTGTAGTTAAAGTATAACTATCTCCTAATAAATAATTTGCACCAAAACTAGCAGCTATTGTATAACTAGGAGGAAAATTACCAAAGGTAGTACCGCATTGGGCATTTAATTTTATAGTTGCTAATGCCATAACGCAACATAAAGTTGTAAAAAGTTTTTTCATATATATTTATTTAGTTTATTTGATTCTAAAGGTAAACTTTTTTTTAAAATATTAACCGTTTCTTAAATCGAGTAACAACATAAAACATAAGAATATATGTTTTGCAATACTAAAACATTTTTTTAGCTAACTTTATACTTTAACTATGCAGGTAACAACTAAATACAAAGCAATTTAATTAGTATTTTATTACAATTTGTTTGTTAAGCTTTATTTTTATAACTTAATAATTGATGTTTATTATAACTTTTGTAAAGATGCATTTGCAGTTTATTTTTATTAAAACCTTTTTTAATGCTATTATTTTACAAAATTTACAAGTAATATTTTATGTATTTAATAACAGGTAATTTTTTGATACACCCTAGGCTGTACTAATTAGTTGCAACTCTTGTAATTAACAATTTTAGTTAAAAAAGGTATAATATTAGCCTATAAATTGCTCAGTTTTTTGTTTTTAAATAAATCAAAGGATGCTTAAAATCAAGCACTTACACGTAAGGGTGATTTCTTGATACATTACCCATTTTATGATATTAACTTTTGTCTAAGCATAAACTCAAGTTGTTCATTAGTAATTAATATTTTTTTGTTTAAGTCTTTTTGTTCTTTTTTTAGTTGGTATATTTTATAGGCATTTTCAATAGTTTCTTTTAATTCTAAATCATCCCAAGGTTTCTGTAAGTATTGATAAATTTGACCTTTATTAATTGCATCTTTAATTGCATCGATATCTGAAAAAGCAGTTAATAATATTCTCGTTTGATCTGGATTATCTTTTA
>JAYTRS010000460.1:0-3223 GCA_043746065.1 Bacteroidota bacterium
CATACAAAAACACATTGCCGATACCTTGGATGCTGGTGCAGGTTTATGTAACGAAGAGATTGTGCGCATGGTGGTAAGCGAGGGAACAGAGCGGGTAAAAGAATTAATTGAATTAGGGACTAATTTTGATAAAAACGAAAAAGGTAATTACGACCTTGCTAAAGAAGGCGGCCACAGCGAAGCACGCATTTTGCATTATAAAGATATTACCGGACTTGAAATTGAACGCGCACTTTTAAAACAAATTCACAATAATAAAAATATAAGTATTTATGATCATTATTACGCCATTGATATAATAACCCAACATCACTTGGGCGAATTTGTAACTTCTAAAACCCCCAATATTACTTGCTTTGGCGCTTATGTGGTAAATATTAAAACTGGCGTAATTGATACCGTTTTAGCAAAAACTACAATAATGGCCACGGGTGGCGCTGGGCACGTATATGCCACTACCACTAATCCTACCATTGCTACTGGCGATGGCATTGCTATGGTTTACCGTGCAAAAGGGCATGTTAAAGATATGGAGTTTGTTCAGTTTCACCCCACCTCCTTATACAACCCTGCCGAAAATCCAAGCTTTTTAATTACCGAAGCTATGCGTGGTTTTGGTGCTGTTTTAAAAACACAAAATGGTAACGAGTTTATGCAAAAGTACGATAGCCGTGGCGCCCTTGCACCGCGAGATATTGTAGCCCGAGCAATAGATAACGAATTAAAAATTAGTGGGCAAGATTATGTTTTTTTAGATTGCCGCCACTTTGATAGAAAAGGATTTATTGAGCATTTTCCGAATATTTACAATAAGTGTATGAGTTTGGGTATAGACCCCTTTATGAAAATGATACCCGTTATACCTGCCCAACACTACTTATGCGGAGGGATAGAAGTAAACCAATTTGCACAAAGCACTATTACTAACTTATATGCCATTGGCGAGTGTGCCTGCACCGGTTTGCATGGCGCCAACCGTTTAGCAAGTAACTCTTTATTAGAAGCCGTTGTATTTGCACACCGTGCTTTTGAAAAAATAAAAGAAACTATTGATACCATTACCTTTAACGAAAATATACCTAACTGGGATGCAGAAGGCACCGAACAGGCCGAAGAAATGATTTTAATTACCCAATCGCAAAAAGAAGTACAACAAATAATGAGTAACTATGTGGGCATTGTGCGTAGCGAATTGCGTTTAAAACGTGCTTTTGACCGTTTAGAGATTTTATATAACGAAAACGAAAAGCTATACGAAAAAACAATTATTACCCAACGCCTTTGCGAACTGCGAAACCTTATTTGTATTGGCTACTTAATAATTAAACATGCCATGCACCGAAAAGATAGTGTAGGCTTACACTATATGGCTAATTATAAAAACAACTAATGCATGTTTAACCCAAACTGTGCATTACATTTTAAAAATTGTTTAAAAACAAAGCTTAAAAAAACAGGGGTATTGTTATTTTTGTAATTGATTTATTTAATATTAAAAACAATAAAATATATGAAGTTTGGTGTAGTAGTTTTTCCGGGTTCTAATTGCGATGAAGATATGGTGTATGTGCTTAAAACTATTTTTAAGCAACAAACAATAAAGTTATGGCATAAAAATACCGATTTAGAGGGCTGTACCCATATTATATTACCAGGTGGTTTTAGTTACGGCGATTATTTAAGAAGCGGTGCTATTGCTCGTTTTTCGCCCGTTATGCAAAGTGTTATAGCTCATGCCAATAACGGAGGTTTTGTATTTGGCGTGTGTAATGGTTTTCAAATTTTATGCGAAAGTGGTTTATTACCTGGCGCATTATTGCATAATAATTCGCGTAAGTTTATTTGTAAAAACGTATTTATAAAAGCTGAAAATAATACTACTATTTTAACCAATGCTGTACCTATTAATAAGGCCTTAAAAATACCCATTGCCCATGGCGAGGGTAAGTATTTTGCCGATGCCGAAACCATAAAAACATTAAACGCCAATGGGCAAATATTATTTAGGTATTGCGACGAAAATGGTACTGTAAGCCCAGAGGCTAACCCTAATGGTGCTTTAGATAATATTGCAGGCGTTTGTAACACTACAAAAAATGTATTTGGTATGATGCCTCACCCCGAAAGAGCTGCCGATGCCGAATTATTTAACCAAGATGGTAAATTTTTATTTGAAAGTATTTTACAATTAGTAAACGCATAGTTTTAAAAATAACCCCGAGAGGCTAAAGAAATTGAAGGGACTTAATTGACTAAAGCTTAAAATTAAACGGCTATGTTTTAATATGCGTTAATGTAAAAAATTAACAAATTACCCTTAGTTTTATTAAATCAGTTAAAAATAGTACCACATTTTCCATTAAATGACGTCTATCAGCTGATTGAGGTTATCTATCAGGTAATAGAGGTACAACATCAGCTGATTAACATCCTCTATCAACTGATAAAGATACTTCATCAGGCGCTAGCGTACCTTTATCAGACGCTAGAGATACAGCATCAGGCGATTAGTATCCTCCATCAGGCACTAAAGGTTGTTTATCCGCTAATGAAGAGTATCCATCAGTTGATAAAGACACTCTATCAAGCGCTAAAGTGTATCCACGAGCCAATAGAGGTATAACATCAGCTGATAAGCACCACTAATCAGCTGATTAAGATACACTATCAGACGCTAGATGTACAACATCAGCTGATAAACAATAAACACCGATGAATTTTAACCATTTATTATTGTGCGTTAAAACGCATATTTAAAACATCTTAGTTTAAGCAATAACGGAAACTAGGACGAGGGTTGAGCCTAAAACAAGACCTCTGTTTTAGCCAGTTTTAATTAAAATGTATGTTTAAGATTAAACCCAACTGTCGCTGTATTTCTATCAATTGAAGGTAAATAAAAGAAATTAAAGACTACTTTATTTTCTTTGGGTGGGGTCTTCTTAGCTAATCTTAATACACTTGTTAAAATGGTTGTTAGCCCAATCCAATATTTATTGTTGTATATAAACTAGCATTTTTTTCAGTTGAGTTAGCATTTAATCCGCCGTATATTGTTTGTGCAGTACCGCAAATAATTCCAAAGGCGGCGTTCGATTTATGTTTGTCAGTTTTAATAAGTCTTACAATATTAAATGTTGTAGATGTTGCGTTTACTGCTGAAAAAAATATGGTCGATGTTTCATACAATTTACCGTCACCAATAGGCGAGAAGTTGCCTGAT
>JAYTRS010000461.1:0-9989 GCA_043746065.1 Bacteroidota bacterium
TTTAAATACTAAAGATAATATAAGCTACTTAGATTCGTGTGATATAATTGCCAACAGAATAAATAATCCGCTTTATTTCATTCGCGCACTATCAGAAAAAGGAAGTTACTTTGCCGAAAGGAGTGAAAATAAAAAATCACTTTCTTGTTTTTTAAAAGCTCTTGAAATTAGCACTAAAATTGGTCATAAAGAATATATGTCAAAATGCTTTAATAATATAGCCAATCGCTACGACGTAATGGGTATATATGATAAAGCTCTTTATTTTCATTTTAAAGCCTTAAAACTTAAGGAAGAGCTAAACCTAGTAAAGAAAATCTATATTTCAAAAATTAATATAGCTATAGTATATTATAATTTAAAACAATATAATCAGTCAATAGCATATAATACCGAAGCCTTAAAAGACTGCATAAAGTATAAAGATAAAATAAACGAAGCTAACATATATCTGAATTTAGGAAACAATTATTCTGATAATGGTAAATTAGAAAAAGGTATTTTATATTATGAAAAAGCATCTGAACTAGCTAAAAAAGTAGATGAGCCTTCAATATATGCTATTTCTAACGCCGGACTTGCAGGTTCTTATATACTAATAAAAGATTACATTAAAGCAAAAAAATATGCTACAATTACTTTAAATATTTCTGATGAAAATGAATTTAATGAATATAGTTCTAGTGCTAGGATTATATTGGGAGAAATAAATATTGCAACTAACAGGTATGATGTTGCCGAAAAACAATTATTGGAAGGATTAAAAATTGCAAAAGAAAATGATATGGCATTGAACCAAAGAGATGCTTATCTGAATTTATCAAATCTCTATTCAAAACAAGAAAAATTTGACCAGTCGTTAACCTATTATAAATTATTTTCCTCCTTAAAAGATTCTTTAATAAATGATAACAAAACCCAATTGCTTTCAAATCTTCAAGAAAATTTTGAAATTGAAAAAAAAGATAAAGAAAACAGATTACTTCAAACTCAAAATCAATTATCAAGAACTACTATTAAACAACAAAAAATAGTTACTTATTTTATTATTGGTGGATTTATTATCGTAACTTTTTTAGCGTTTTTTATTTTTAAAGGATTAAAAAAACAACGAAAAGCTAACAAAATCATATCACTACAAAAATTAGAAGTAGAGCGGCAAAAAACAGCTGTTGAAGAACAAAAACAAAAAGTAGAAGAGCATCAAAAAGAAATTTTGGACAGTATACATTATGCTAAACGCATACAAACAGCCTTATTGCCTAATGAAAAATACATTAAACGAAAAATAAACGAATTAAATAAAAAATAATTTCAATTTATTTAAATATTTTTAATTCTGTTGTTTCACCATCAAATACCGCATAAGTATTATAATTAATCCATTCGCCTAAATTAATGTAGCTTGCCTTATCATCTACGTTTAATTGTAATGGTAAATGCCTATGGCCAAAAATAAAATAATCTACCTTATGTGTTTTTAAATACTCCCGACAATATAAAAATAGCCATTCGTTCTCCTCACCTAAAAACTTTTCATCACTATCTCCAGTATTTATTCGGCTTCGTTTACTACTTTTTTTAGCAATATAAAAAGCTAAGTTTGGGTGCAAACGTGTAAATAACCATTTATTAATTTTACTCGTAAATATTTTTTTTAATAATTTATAGCCTTTATCTCCTGGGCCTAATCCATCGCCATGCCCTATATAAAATGTTTTATTATTAATTATTTTTGTAATAGGTTGATGATGAATTTGAACATTTAACTCTTTTATGAAATAATCATCCATCCACAAATCGTGGTTACCAACAAAAAAATGTACGGGGATTCCTGAATCTGTAATTTCAGCAATTTTGCCCAACAAGCGCGTTTGTCCTTTAGGAATAGTGTATTTGTATTCGTACCAAAAATCAAAAATATCGCCTACTAAATAAATTTCTTCAGCATCGTGCTTAATTGTATCTAGCCATTTACAAATTAATTTTTCACGGCTTAAACTTAGTTCAAACGTTGGTACACCCAAGTGAAAATCAGAAGCAAAATATGTTTTTTTAGTAGTCAATTTTAAATTAAAATAAATTATTTTTTAAAAAATCTTTAGGTACTAATTTATGAATATTTAATGTAAATCTAATCCTATCAGCACCATTAATATTATTAGTCTCTAAAGCTGTTTTAATTTCTTGGCTATATATTAAAGGTGCGTATATATCAATGATGCCTTTCCATAAACTAAGGTTAATGCCTGCACAATACAAAAATTTATTTGGGTCTGAAATATTTCTGCCATCAGCAGTACCAATATCTATAAATAATTTTAAAGGCAACATAAATAGTTGTGGCGATTTAATATTTATTGCAGCAATCCAATCAGCGCTATTGCCCGAAAGTGTGTAAACTTTAAAGGCACCATCCACATCGGTAAATTGTGCAAAGCCCAAGCCCACTGGTTCGTTACGGGCTATGTAATTGGTATTAAATAAATAATCATCTGAACCGCTATATCCGCGCATTCTAAAACGATAATAACTTTTTGAATGATCAGTACCATATAAAAATGTACCTGCAAAAGCGCGTATATCAAAATAATATTTTGGCGTTAGTGTAATTTTATAGTTAAACGTAAGCGATGCTTTAGCCATATCTTTAGCTTGTTGTACGTTTATATTTACATCAAAGGGGTTAATAACACGCTTATTTATTAGGTCATAGTTAAGTTGGTTGATGTAGGAATAAATATTTTTCTTTCTAGGCCCCAAAACTACAATAGATTCAACTTTACTATTATCTATACTATCGGTAAATAAATTGGTATTTGTTAATGTAATAAATTGTGCTATTGAACTAATAGCCTTTTTCTTTTTAATTTCAAAATTCAAGTATGGTGAGATTTTGAAATAATGATAATAAATATTTTTAAAATCTGTTCCTAAATTGTCATTAAACAATTTTGCATTTTGGAAATTATAAGCAAACGATTTTAATTTTGTACCAAAGGTAATTTGCTGAAATACTTTAGTTGGATAGGTGTTTAAATTAAATTCGGCAAAGCCAACAGGTGTTTTTGTGTTAAACGCAAACATAGGTGCAAAGCTATATTCAAAACGTTTTTGATATAAACTGTAATTATGTAAAGCAACACCCAACATAAAACCATTATAAAAATTTGCACCCAAAATAGGTACATAATTTAATTGTGCTTTTGCAGGATTTTCAATTTTAGTGATAAAATTTAATTGCAAAGGTTTTATTTTTTTAAATAAGCCATGCGCCTTACAAAAATTATTTTTTCTATTCATATCTGGCATTTTATTCATACCATCAATTTTAAAACAATCAACATCAGCTATAGGAAACTCTAATTGCTTTGTACCCTCAAAGCCATTATACCAAATTAATCCTACGGGTTTGTTATTTTTAAAGCCAGTAATATTTATTGGGGTTAAAACATTGGTTTTATTTTTTACTTTAATTTTAAAGCTTCCATCTTCGTTACGTTTTACATTTTTTAATTTATAATCTATTTTATTAGTAGATGTTATTAAATTTTGTGTAAACCAATTTAAATCTAAACCACTAAAATAGCTTAAGGTTTTTGCTAAATCGGTTGGGCTTGGGTGTTTAAATTTAAATTGCTCATAATAAAATTGCATGGCTTTGTCTAGGGCTTCTTCGCCCATATAATCCATTAAATAATCAAAAGCTACAGGTGTTTTACTATATACAATGCTACCATAATTAAATTCGGTAAAATCTTGTGATGCTGTATTTATAGGCTGATCGGTGTGCATTTTTGCACTTAAAAAATAAGCAACTTCTTTTTCTTTATAATAGGGTAGGGTATTTAAGCCCAATAATTTAAAAGTAGAATCTCTACCTATATAATCGCTTAGCTTACGTGTTGGGTATTTTGCACGCATATATCGCATTTCGTAAAATGAGTTTAGGCCTTCGTCCATTGCCGGAAAATCACGTTCATTACTTCCTAAAATACCATAAAACCAATTGTGCCCCACTTCGTGCGCAATGGTAATATCTAAATCAAAAGCATTACTCATGTTGCCAATTACTGTAATGTTAGGATACTCCATGCCTCCACCTGCCATAATAGTGCCATCAACAGCCGTAACATGGTTGTATGGATAATCGCCATTTAAATAGGAATAAAATATGGTTGATTCGTTTACATAACTTGTAGCATCTTTCCATAATTCAAAATTTTTGTTGGTGAACATAATCCATGTATCAACAATTTTTTTTGTATTGGGTAATTCAATTTGATCATGCAATACATTAAAACGTTTATCGGCAAACCAAGCAAAATCGTGTACTCTAAATTGTTTAAAGCGAATGGTTTTAAATTCTTTTGAAGAGATTGGAAAGCTCATATCATCTGCTTTATAATCTTTATTATCTAAACGATAGAGCGTACGTTTTACATTTTCGTTTAAAAAATAATCTTCATCGTCGCTATCAATTCTATCGCCAGTGGCAGCTAATACATAATTTTTAGGAAGTGTAATGCTTACATCAAAGCTTCCAAACTCGCTAAAAAATTCGCCTTGGTCTAGGTATGGCATTTGATGCCAACCGTTATTATCAAATACTGCTGGCTTTGGATACCATTGTGTAATAAAATAGGCTTGGTTATCGTGCCCTAAGCGCGAAAATTTAGCATCAGGAATTTTTACAAAAAAAGGGGTTGTAATTTTTAAAGTATCTAATGATTTTAAGGGTTCGTTTAAAATAAGTTTACAGATATCAATATGTTCCTTATTAAACTCCCATTTAATTGGCTTGCCATTTACCAAAAAATTTAGACTATCTATAAAGCCACGTTCTGACGAAGTTGAGTAGTATAATTTTGTTTTGTTATGTTGTAATAGTTGTTTGGCTAATGCTGTTTCGTTATTCTTATAGGCATTGGGCCACAAATGAAAATAAATATAATTTAATGAATTGGAAGAGTTATTAATGTATTGTATTTCTTCAAATGCCGAAAGCGTATGGGCTTTATCGTTTAAGGTGACATTAATTTTATAGTTAACTTCTTGCTGAAAATAAGTTTGTTGCGCATTAATTTGTAATGTAAATAAAAAGTAAAAAGCCAAAAATAAAATTTTGGCTTTACTCAGTTTTAAGTTAACTATAAAATTAAAGTCCAAGTTTAATTTAAAACCTCAGCTAATTTTTTTTCTAATTCTTCGCCGCGTAAATTTTTTGCGATAATTTTACCCTCTTTGTCTAACAACACAGTGTATGGAATACCAGTAACACCATACTGTTTAGCAGGTTCACAATCCCATTGTTTTAAATCGCTAACCTGTGGCCAAGTAATACCATTTTTTTTAATAGCCTCTACCCATTTGCCTTTGTCTTGGTCTAAACTTACACCATAAATTTCAAAACCTTTGTTCTTAAACTTAGCATACGCTTTTACAACGTTTGGCATTTCTTTAATGCAAGGCCCACACCAGCTAGCCCAAAAATCAATTAACACTACTTTGCCTTTAAAGGATGAAAGTGCAATGTTAACACCATCTAGCGAAGGTAAATTAATTTCGGGAGCTTCTTGTCCTTGGGTAGTAGCTACCATTTTAGTTACTACATCGTGAAACATTTTTACATTTGCATCCTGTGTAAATTTAGCAGATAAGCCCTTGTCTAAGGCGATGTAAACATCGGCAAATTTTTCAGGATCCATACCCTGTATTGCCATTAAAGAAGAATACATACTTGCATTTTGAGCAATTTTTTTTGTTAACAATACATTGTATGGTGCAACAATAAATTCGTAAGGAGCTTGAAAGGTACTACTTAACGAATCGACCTGCGTTTTACTTAATTTTTTTTCTTGCACAATGGTTTGAAACACTTGATTTAAAGAATCTAATTGTGTTTTATTTTTTTTAGCGATAGTATTATATTCTAAAAATAATTTAGTTTCGGGCGAACCTTCTACTTTATAGGTATTTCCTAAATCTTTAATACTACCAGTTAGGTTTATTTTATCGGTGCTATCTAAAACTAACATAGCAAAATTTTGTGCAGTTGTTTTTAAACGATAAAAACCAATTTTTGGGCTGTAGTTTGTAAACTCAAAATTACCTTTTTCATCAATAACGGCACTATCAATTAATACAGGTTGTGGATTTACTAATTTTTCTAAATAAATGGTTTCGCCTTTCGTATCGGTTAGTGTTCCTTTTAATTCGAATGTGCCTGTTTTTTTAGCATCCCCACAAGATGTTAATAGAGCGATTGCGGATAGAGATATAATTATTTTTTTCATTTTTATTTTTTGTTAGGCTGTACGAAGTTTCAGCCTTTTGGTTTAGTTATTTTATTAGTCACACTTTAACTCCGCTTAGTGTGATTTTTTTATTTTTCTAATTCTTCTTTTACTAACTGGTTTAATATTTTTGGGTCGGCTTTGCCTTTACTTAGTTTCATGGCTTCGCCTACAAACATACCTAATAAACCTATTTTGCCGCTTTTATATTCGCTTACTTTTTCAGGAAATTTAGATAATGCCTGCGTTACTAGTTCTTGTAAAGCAGTACTATCGCTATTTTGAATTAAATCTAAGTCTTGTGCTAATTGCTGAGCCGTTTTTGTAGGTTGGTTTATCAATTCTAAAAATAAATGTTGTGCGGCAGAGTTACTTATTTTACCATCATCAATTAGTTTTATAATTTCTGCAATTTTTTTTGGTTCAAAATTAAATTCGCTAATGGTTAGGGCACGTTCGTTTAAGTACGATTTTACAGTACCCATCACCCAATTAGCAGCACCTTTGTAATTGGAAGTATGTTTAATTAAATTGTTATAATAAGCAGCCACTTCTTTTAAATCTATTAACTGCGTGGCATCGTAATCGCTTAATTTATAATCTTGAGTATATAATTTAAATAATTCGTTAGGCAAGGTTGGCATGTTATTTTTAACCTCGTTAATATAATTTTGTGTTACAAAAACGGGTTGCAAATCAGGTTCAGGAAAATAACGGTAATCGTTTGCATTTTCTTTACTACGTAAGGCAAAAGTACTGCCATCGTCAGCATTAAAACTGCGGGTTTCGCTGGCAATTAATTCTCCAGCTTCAATTAAATCTATTTGGCGTTTTATTTCAAAATCAATAGCCCGTTGCACATTGCGAAACGAGTTCATATTTTTTACTTCCACCTTTTTACCAAATACTTTACTACCCTTAAGCATAACAGAAATATTGGCATCGCAACGCAAGCTGCCTTCTTCCATATTGCCGTCGCAAATATCTAAATAACGCACTAATTTGCGTACTTCGGTTAAGTATGCATAAGCTTGTTCGCCACTTCTAAAATCGGGTTCGGTAACAATTTCTAAAAGAGGTGTACCTGCACGGTTTAAGTCAACAAAAGTTTCAAATGGGTCAATATCGTGTAAACTTTTCCCGGCATCTTCTTCCATATGTATACGGGTTAGGTTTACTTTAAAATCAGAACCGTCTTTTAATTTTGCCATAATGTAACCACCGTTACAAATGGGTGTTTTATCTTGTGTAATTTGGTAGCCTTTTGGTAAATCGGCATAAAAATAATTTTTTCGAGCAAATTGATTTTCTTCGCGAATATTAGCATTAACAGCAATACCCAATTTAACGGCAAATTCAATAGCACGTTTATTTACAACTGGTAATGTGCCAGGCATTCCTAAAGTAACTACACTTACATTGGTATTTGGTAGGGCGCCATATTCAGCCACATCATTACTATACATTTTAGTTTTTGTAAGTAATTGTATGTGGCACTCTAAACCTATTACGGTTTCGTATTTATCGTAAACGCTCATGTTTTTTTAGAAGGCTTAAAGGTAGTATTTTTTTTACATTATTAAATTTAGATTGTGCTGATTGTTGTGATAAAAAATGAGTTAAATATTGGGAGTGATTTTTATGTTATTTTAATCAATAATTTCCAATACTCAACATCACTAAGGTACAAGCTGCTACACATTCAATGCCTTTTTGAGAAGCTTCTTCAAAAAACTCAGTATTTTCTGCACCAGGGTTAAAGATGATACGCTTAGGTTTTAGGTTGTAAATATAGTCTTTAAACGAATTTTGATTGGTTTTATTGAGATAGAGTGTTACGGTATCAATATTTTTTAATTCGGGTACTGAGCTTGTCGAGGTTTCTGTTTCTATTTTAATGCCGTTTATTTGTCCTAACTTATTACCTAATAAATAAATGGTGTGCCCATGCTTTAGTAAACTTAAAGCGGCTTTGTTGCTGTAACGTTCGGGGTTTTCGCTAGCACCAATGATGAGGGTGGGTTTATTCATAAATTTTTAAATAATTTATTTTTTTAGAGATTATCTTATATATTTTTTTTAACTCAATACACAGCATTTAAGGACATCTGTTTTTAATGTTATTAAGATCTTATTTATAACTTATGTGGCTTCAATGGATAATTATTATTCTAAGTTTTTTGGATCATATAAGGCATATAAGGACATAAAAGAACTACTTAAAATTATACTATACGTTTTATAACTCTTAAGGTATGCGAATATTTTTTTGTATCGCTATTAAAAATACCGTAATGGTCAAATTTATCAATGCGCACACACCCACTAGCATGTATAATTTGCTGGTTATCTAATAAAATACCAACATGAATAATTTTACCTTCTTCATTATCAAAAAAAGCTAAATCGCCTGCCTCGGCTTCTTCTACAAAGTTTAAGGGTTCCCCCAATTCTACTTGCTGGTAGGCATCGCGTGGTAATTTATACCCATTTATTTTAAACACTAATTGGGTAAAGCCACTACAATCAATACCCAATGGCGATTTACCACCCCACAAATAAGGCGCATTTATAAATAAAAAAGAGCTTTGAATAATATCTTTAGTTGCTTTTTTTGAATTAGAAAGTGTTGATGAGCCTTCAAAAACAAATTCGTTTTCATCCACTTTTATAGCATTATTTTTTAAAAAAGGTAATGCGGCGCCAATTGAAACAGGAAAATTTATAGCGGTTTGTTTATTTGTAATAATTTGAATTAATTCGTTAGAATAAAACAAAATATGTGTTTGTAATTGGTTAAACGTCGTTTCCGAAATTTTTTGATGTTGTTTAACATTTATCCAACATTCATAATTATCAAACGCTACTTTTATTTTTAGCCAACTTTCAGTAGTTTCTAGTATGCTGTAATGCTCGCCAAATAGCAATTGTGTTATCATTTCTGATGTATTACTTGGCTCTTTACGGCAAGGCACAACGCTTAATAAACAAATACCATATTGCATAATGTTGTAAAATTACAAAATTTTATTTGCTCACGGTTTAATTAATCTTTAATTTAGACTTTTTACTCATGAGCCAAGATACAAAAGACGCTGTTAATAAAATTTTAACTGATTATTTAGAGGAACACAAGCACCGTAAAACCTCTGAACGATTTGCTATTTTAAACGAAATATATTCTCATAGCGGCCATTTTGATATTGAGCAATTGTACGTGATGATGAAAAATAAAAAGTATCGTGTAAGCCGTGCTACGCTTTATAATAATATTGAAATTTTGTTAGATGCTGGCTTGGTGATAAAGCACCAATTTGGAAAAAATATGGCTCAATTTGAAAAGGCATACAAATACAAACAACACGATCATTTAATTTGTACCGATTGTGAAAAAGTATTTGAATTTTGCGATCCTCGTATTATGCAAATACAGCGCAGTGCCGAAGAAATGCTAAATTTTAATGTCATACATCATTCACTTAATTTTTTTGCAAAATGCCGTCTATTAAAAGAAAATGGTGCTTGCGACCATTTAAAAAACTAAAAAATTTGTTATTATGAACTTTGATTTTACGATTACAAAACACGAAACCTACGCCATTATTAGTTTAAGTGGCGAATTAATTGAAAAAAGCCAAGCAACACAATTGCTTGAAAAAACTGAAGAGTTGGTAAAGGAAAATTTTACCAAGC
>JAYTRS010000462.1:0-3207 GCA_043746065.1 Bacteroidota bacterium
AATTGGTGCAGGACTATGGCATATCACCATAAAAGACTCTGCAAACTACAGAAAAAATATTAATTCACTTTACGACATTAATCTTGGACTCTCTGTTAAAAGATTTGTTTACGTATCAGAAGGCGCTCGCTTTTTTTATGGACTTCAAGGTTACACTAGTTATAGTAATGTAACCGACAAATTTTCTTCTTTTGGTAATCCGTATTGGACTATAACAATTAATTGCGGCTTTAAATTTGTACCACGTGGGTTAGTTGCCCTCAGTATTTTGTCAGGTATAGGTAATTAATTCACTAGGCAGCCACGTGAGCACAACTTATCTGTGTGCCGCCACCAAACACCTAACAGCAAGCAAGCGTATTTTTTTAAGTGTTAACGCTCAAATGTGTAAATAGACAAGCAAAATACGAACGTAATCTCAATCCTCAGCACTATCAATTAACTATGATAGCAGTTTCAAAATGAAGTTTAGTATTTTAATAGTTCTTTTTTTTAGTACTCATTGTTTATTTATGTTTTTTCAAAAACAAAACAAGGTAGTGGTATTAGTTTGAATATGGTTTTTAATTTTTTCTGTACTTTTAAATTCTTAACCAAACAAAAAATGCTAAAAAAAATTATACTCTTTTTTATTTGCTTTGTTTTTTTTACTGTTTCTATAGCACAGCAAAAACCTACAAAAACCCTCGAAATTAATGATTTTGAGGTGGTACTGCACGAAGAAGCCGTTAATAAAGTTATTACTGCTATTGGTGATATAAGCGGTACTAACGATTATGAAGTAATGTTTATTAAAGGTAAATACCATTGGACAATGAAAAACCCTAAAATAAACATACGCCCCGATAGTAGTAATTTTACCTGCGATGCCTTTGTAACCTGTGGCCCATTTGGCTATAAAACACAAGTAGTGGGCGATGTAAAAATAACTTACGACAATGCTAAAAATTTAATTTACATTAAAATTTCGCGTGCCATTTTTGAGTTATATACTATGGTATTTGATAAAAAAGTACATATAAAAGATATTCATTTAGAAGATTATTTTAAAGAACCCTTTGCTTTTGATGGCCCTAAAACCATGGCAACAGATATGCAATTTAGCATGCCCGATAGCACAGTTAAAAAAATTTACATTCAGCCTACTAATTGTAAAATGGAGTTAAAATGGAAAACAATTTGTACCGCTTGCGAAATTGCTGTTGCTGATAAACCATTTAAACTTCCAATTAAAATTATGCCTCCTATTGAAACCGTAAAGCCAATTGCAACACCAACTTATACTACCACTAACCAAGCTCAAAAAAAATAAGTATTTTTACTTTTTATGTACAGGCTTTTTAAATTATTTTGGACATATAATTTACCCCGCTGGTCAATTTTATTTATTGATACTAGCATTTGCGCCTTTGCCCTAACCATTGCGTTTTTATTACGTTTTAATTTTGATGCCATACCCATAGCCGATGCTAAAAATTTGCCTTACGATTATGCTATTGTTTTAGGCATTCGCTTTATTTCGTTTTTTATATCAAAAACATATAAAGGGGTTGTGCGTTACACCAGCTCGCGCGATACGGTACGTATATTTTTAGTAATTGTGGCTGGCAGTGCTTTGGTTTTTGTATTAAATAGTATTGCTTTAAAATTTATTTATCATTTTTATTTTATACCAAATTCAGTAATTATTATTGATGCCTTGGTTAGCTTATTTTTAATGATAAGCTCGCGATTAGCCATTAAAGCTATTTATTTTGAAACCAAAAACCCTACTAAAGAAAAAATGAATGTAATTATTTACGGCGCTGGCGAAGCCGGAATAATTACCAAACGAACCTTGGATAGAGATGCTGCCATTAAGTATAAAGTAGTAGGCTTTATTGACGATAACGAAAAAAAATGGGACAGAAGTTTAGAAGGTATTTTTATTTATTCGCCCACAAAATTACAACAACTAATAAGCGATAACGAAATAGAATTTGTTATCATATCTGTTCAAAATATTTCTCCTAAAAAGAAAAACGAAATTGCCGATGTATGCTTAACAAACAACGTGCGTGTGTTAAATGTGCCGCCCGTTACAAAATGGATAAATGGCGAGTTAAGTTTTAATCAAATAAAAAGTATAAACATTGAAGATTTGTTGCAACGCGATGCCATTAAATTAGATAACGATACTATTAACGCGCAACTAAACGCTAAAACTATTTTAATTACTGGCGCTGCCGGAAGTATTGGTAGCGAATTGGCAAGACAATGCGTAAAATTTAATCCTAAAAAAATATTTTTGTTAGACCAGGCCGAAAGTCCATTACACGATTTAGAATTAGAGTTTAACGATAAATACAAACACATACAATTTGAAGTGGTAATGGCTGATGTGCGCAATACCGAGCGCATGAAAAATGTATTTAATACCTTTAAACCGCAATTGGTGTTTCATGCAGCGGCATACAAACATGTGCCCATGATGGAAAATAATCCGTCAGAATCTATTCTTACAAATATTTTAGGTACTAAAAATATGGCAGACTTAGCGCATCAATTTGCGGTTGAGCGTTTCGTATTTGTTAGTACCGATAAGGCTGTAAACCCCACCAATGTTATGGGTGCTAGCAAACGCATTGCCGAAATTTACATACAAAGTTTGGGCAAACAATCGCCCACAAAATTTATTACTACACGTTTTGGTAATGTATTAGGTAGTAACGGCTCGGTTATTCCACGTTTTAAAAAACAAATAGAAGAGGGTGGCCCTATAACCATTACGCACCCTGATATTACACGCTATTTTATGACCATTCCCGAAGCCAGCCAATTAGTAATTGAAGCGGCAAGTATGGGAAAAGGAGGCGAAATATTTGTATTTAACATGGGCAATTCTGTTAAAATAGTTGACCTTGCGCGTAAAATGATTTTACTAAGTGGTTTAAAAGAAGGTAAAGATATTAATATCATATTTACAGGTCTTCGCCCGGGCGAAAAGCTGTTTGAAGAATTGTTGGCCGATACCGAAAATTCATTACCAACCCATCACCCACAAATATTAATTGGTAAAGTACGCGAATATAATTATAACGATGTTAAACATATTATTGATGAATTAATAGTATCGTTTAACACACAAAATAATCAAATTATTGTGCAACGTATGAAAGAGTTAGTGCCCGAATTTAAAAGTAACAATTCGGTATTTGAAAAATTAGA
>JAYTRS010000463.1:0-3182 GCA_043746065.1 Bacteroidota bacterium
GTTTTTGCTTAAGCATCTCCTTTGTATTAGCATCCACTTTAGAATCGAGAAAACGAAGAGTATTACAAGATAGATTAGAAACAGCATTGCACGAAAAAGATTTATTAATTAGAGAAATAAATCATCGTGTAAAAAATAATTTAACCATACTTATTAGCTTAATGCGCATTAGTAAATCGCGTATTAAAAATAACGACTCTAAAGTATTGCTAGATGAATATGAGCGACGTATTTTTTCCATGCTCAAAATTCACGACATGCTTACTGAAAATGAGTATACCTTAAACATTAGTTTATCGAGTTATATTAAAGCATTAATTATTGAATTTAGAGTAACCTACCCACAAATTAATCATTGCTTTAAAGTAGATGTCATTTGGTTAGATTATTTAATTTCTACAAAAAAGGCCATTCATTTGGGTTTAATTATATCTGAAGTACTATTAAATTCAATAAAATATGCGGCTACAAAATCTGACAATTATGAAGTATTTATTCAACTAAGTAAACTCAGCGAAAACAGTATTGAATTAAAAATTGGCGATAACGGAGAAGGATTTAATTTTGATACGCATTTGCAAAACCAAACCTTAGGTTTACCATTAATAAAAGATTTGGCTGATTCGTTAGATTTAAAATCAACATTCCCCACACTAAATAATTGTTACTACAATTTTGAGTTTGAAATGAAATAAAACCCTAATTTATCACTACAGCCCTCTTTATAATTTTTTAATAAAATACATTTAAGCTAAGCTGTTGTTTAGTACTTTTGGTTTGTGGATGTGAGAGCTATACAGTACCAACGTAATTCAGAAATATTAAAAAAATATTTGCCCGAGCAAAGTATTAATACTATTGCCCAATGGATTATTGAATTTGATTTTAAACTTAAAATAAAAAAAGAACGTAGCACCCGCCTAGGCGATTACACCCAGCCACACAATGGCTTAAACCATACCATTACCATAAACCACAACTTAAATAAATTTTCGTTTTTAATTACATTGGTGCACGAGGTAGCGCATTTAGTTACCTACAATCAACATAAAAACAACGTTAACCCACATGGCGCAGAGTGGAAACAAAATTTTAAAAACCTAATGCAACCTTTTTTAACGCCCGATATTTTTCCATTAGAAGTATTTGCTGCTTTACGAAAATACCTTATAAACCCAGCAGCATCTAGCTGCACCGATGTGCAATTATTACGCATGCTAAAGTTACACGATGAAGATGTCAGCTCTATTTTTGTAGAAAATTTACCCATTAATACTTTGTTTTTATACAATAATAAACTCTTTAAAAAAGGCGAAAAAATTAGAAAACGATATAAATGTGTAGAAGTAACTAAAAATATTACTTATTTATTTAACCCCTTAGCCGAAATTGAAGTGTTTGAAACAGCTATAAACACGCCAAAATTACTTTAACAATTCTGGTCTTCTTAACTTTGTTCGCTCTATGCTTTGCTCGTGGCGCCACTTATCAATATTTGCGGCATGGCCGCTTAAAACAATTTCGGGTACTTGCCAACCCTTATATTCGGCAGGGCGAGTATATACAGGAGGCGCCAATAAATTATCTTGAAAAGAATCGCTCAGGGCCGAAGTTTCGTCATTTAAAACGCCTGGTACTAATCGTAAAATGGCATCGCTTAAAACAGCAGCCGGTATTTCGCCACCGCTTAGTACATAATCGCCAATACTAATTTCTTTAGTAATTAAATGCTGGCGCACGCGCTCATCTACCCCTTTATAATGCCCACATAAAATAATTATATTTTTAAGTAGCGATAAATTATTACATATTTTTTGAGTTAATAATTCCCCATCGGGGCTCATATAAATAACCTCGTCGTAAGCCCGCTCGGCTTTTAGTTTAGTAATACATTTATCAATAGGTTCTATCATTAATACCATTCCGGCACCGCCACCAAACGCATAATCATCTATTTGTTTTTGTTTATTTTCAATAGCATAATCGCGTAAGTTTATAAGGTTAACGCTTACTAAATTATTAGTAATAGCACGTTTTAAAATAGAGTGGTTAAAGGGACTTTGCATTAAATCGGGCACAGCACTAATAATATCAATACGCATAGGGTAAAGATACTAAATTTAAAAAATACCTAACCGTTAAGACTTAATAATTTGGTAACATTTATGTAATATTAATTAAAAGTTGTTGGTTTAATTTTACAGTATGAAGTATGTGCTATATATAGTGTTAATGTTAACTTTAAATATATCGTTGGTGGCTAACAACAACGATAAAGCAAAAGTAGCAACTAAAACATTAAGTGGTAAAATTACTACTACCAATGGCGAAGAGCTGGCTGGCGCCAAACTTATTATTAAAGAAACTGGCGAAACATTTTTTAGTGATTTAGACGGTAATTTTAAAATTACCATTAAAACCGATAAAATTTATTCACTCTCTATTGAAACCATTGGCTTTCAAACATTAGAACTTACTTCTAATAAAATTGGTATGTTTACCGATTTATCCTTAACTGAGCTTTAAAATTAACTGTAATTACCTTATTATCAACATAATATTCGTTTTTTTACTTTTAAAAGTAAAGTTAATGTTACTATTTAGTTACTATAACATTTCCTAATGGTTAATTTAATATCTTTGTATTAAGAAATTAGTTGTTTAAATTTAAAAACTATGGTTATGAAAAAGATGATTTTATGTTTAGCAGTTTTAGTATCATTTACTATAGTAAATGCGCAGCAATTAAACGACAAAGGTTTATACTTAGATAGCGAAGGTGGCTTATTTACAGGCACCATTACCTCTATTAAAAATAATATTAAAAATGAGTTAGCCGTTAAACAGGGCGTAATATCTGGCACAGCAAATTATTACTATGCATCGGGTAAATTAATGGAAAGCGGCGTTTTTGAGAACGGACAAAAAGATAAACAATGGATACGTTATAACGAAAACGGTACCACATCTGCCATTGCATTTTATAACTTAGGTAAAAAAACGGGTACTTGGTTAGTTTACGACGAAACAGGTAAAAAACGTTTTGAAATGAATTACGAAAATGGCTCTAAAACTGGTGTTTGGACTAATTGGGACGAAAACGGAAGCATTGTAAGTACAAAAAATTATGCCTCGGTTAATTAGTATTTAGTAACTCTACTTTTAATTCTGCAACGCCATTT
>JAYTRS010000464.1:0-3167 GCA_043746065.1 Bacteroidota bacterium
AACTCATTAAACACATTCAAAACGAACTGGTAAAAACCTATAATGCTTGTGCGCCGAATGATACATTAAAATTTACGATTCAGTTTGTAGATAAATACAAAAACGTTGGTAACAGCGAAACCCAATTACAGAGTTCTACTTTATTAAAACGTTATGTGGGATTAATTGGTAAAACAGAAAAAGAAAAACAACGCACACTTTATAATGAGATTGATTTTTTTCTAAAACAACAATCCGCATCCAATACAGATACGCTTGTACCCCATTTACGCCGAATAGCATCGAGTTTGTTAATGGCTATTCATGGCAACGGTAAAGTAATAGCCGATGAGGAAACATTAAGTGGTTTACAAGGTTTAGGTTTTATCCCCATGATGATTGCCGCCGCAGTTGGTAAAGGCATTGAGCACATTGCACATAACATGCTTAAACCAAAAGAAAGCAATGAAAAAAAAGAAAGTAAAAATGAAGAGAAGAAAGAAAATTTAAACGGTTTGAATTGTGGTTGCAAAAAACAAAAACCTAAAAAAACTTTAGCAGGAATAGAAAATTTTAAAAATGAACTGCCTGAAAATATTTTATCTACTGAGCCATTTACACCTGTTGCAACAAATTCAACATTTTCAATGAAACCAACACTTTCAATAAATGTAACGACCCCAATAAAAACTACAAATCAAACACATAAAAAAAATCACGATGTGATGAGTGTATCGCAAGCCCTAAATTTAAAATTTGATTTAATTGGTTTAGAGGGAGCGTATTTAAAACTCATTGGCGAGGCATGCCGACCAACCAGTTTTTTTATTTATGGTCCCGGTGGCAGTGGTAAAAGCACTTTTACCTTGTTGTTTGGTAATTATATGGCTCAAAAAGGAAATCGGGTGTTATACATTGCAGGGGAACAACACGGCACACCTGTATTTTCTAAAATGTTGCAACGTTTAAACATAAAAGACACCAATAAGTTTGTAATCGTTAAACACCTCGATAGTGTTAGCCCTAAAGATTTTGATATTGTTGTGATTGACAGTAAGGATAGTTTAGGCTATGAGTTAGAAAACTTTAAACAACAGCGTGAGCAATACCCGCATTTATCCTTTGTTATTTTAAGTCAAGGAACAAAGTCCGGTACATTTACTGGCACTGAAAAATGGCGTAACGAAGTAGATACACTTATCTATTGTGAAAATATGGTTGCTTTTACCAACCGTGATAAAAACCGTTGGGGCGGAAGCGCTGAAATAAAAATAAATTCTTTAATTCCAAAAAACTAATTAATATGATAACCAATCCCAACGAAAATATTAACTACAGTGAGTGCATCGCAACTGAGTTTTTAATGTGTTCAAACGAAGAATCAAAAGAACTAACTCCACCAAGTCTAGCCACAAAGGCTCTCTTGCAATTTTATACGGATGATTACGGCGAAAAAGTTATTGGTTTTTCTCGTATGTGTTACTGGCCAATTGTTTCTTTAACTCAAAACGAAGATAAACCGACACAGGGTTACAAAGGCATTGGTTTTAAAATTGCTAATATGCGTTACTGCGAAATTCACGGTCTTAAAAATATTGCTAATACTAAGTTCATTCCCTTTAGTAATGGTTATCCCCTGTTTTGTTTTATACAGTATTTTAAATAATATGCTACGTCTTACTAACGAAGATAATATGATTTTAATGTCAAGATACCCGAATGGGTATTTTGATTTAGCGATTGTTGACCCACCTTATGGCATCGGCGAAAAAGCGTTTCATAGCAGGGGTACATTACGCAACCGTGCTTTAGGAAGATTAGATACTTCGTGGGATATTGTACCTACCCAGAATTATTTTAATGAATTATTCCGTGTATCCAAACAACAAATTATTTGGGGTGGAAATTATTTTAGCTTGCCACCTACGCGCGGTATTGTTGTTTGGGACAAACTCCAGCCTTGGACTAATTTTAGTGCTTTTGAATATGCTTGGACTTCGTTTAATACACCTGCAAAAATATACAAGGAACGTTTTAATGTGCAACCCAGTAAAATACATCCCACACAAAAGTCAGTTAATTTATACAAATGGTTACTCACTACTTTTGCTAAGCCTGGTGATAAAATTTTAGATACACATTTGGGCTCAAGTTCTATTGCCATTGCCTGTTATGAATTGGGCTTTAATTTAACTGGTTGTGAAATTAGTAAAGAGTTTTATGTGGGGGCGTTAGAAAGGGTTAAAAAACACCTTACTGAAAAATAAAATATAGGTAGATAAATTCAAAAAATTAGGTATATTTGATAGTGTAATTTTAAAATATTAACTATTGAAATAAATTGTAAAAAATAAATTATTGCGTTTTGCTGATAATTAATTCGAAACCTCCCGTTAAATTATTATCCACAGCACTACAAGTAAAACGCTCCGAAAGGAGCGTGTGCTTGCTTATGCTGTGGATGGGGCTGGGAGGTTCCTGAATTGGTTATAGGTATTGTACACGCTTCGCTTTTATGGAAAATATTGAAAAAAATATAGAAATAAGAATTTTAACACTATGTGAAACTTCGTTTCATAAATTTACATTTGGATTTGTTTGAATTAAATTTTTAAATCAAGTTATAAATCAATATATTTAATAATTAAAAAATACAACAAAATGATAAAAAAACTAATCTTAGGTGCATTAAGCCTTTCAGCTTTAAACCTAATATCGCAAGGGCCCGGCTCAACAACAATTCCAAACGTAGCATGGGAAAATTTTTTTAGCGAACGTTCGCAAATTAGCAATGTACCAAGTGCAATTGATGCTAATAATAATGTGTACCAAACAGGATACACATTTCCTAACAGCCCTGCTAATAAAGATGCAACAACAATTAAATACGATGCAGCAGGTACATTTCAATTTTCTATAAGTTATGATAATGGTGGCGCAGATAATGCAAAAGCAATTGTATTAGATGTTGCTGGTAATTTTTATATTACTGGAGAAAGCGATGGTACTGGCACTTTGCGTGATATTTTTACTGCAAAGTACTCTCCTATTGGGGCATTAATTTGGGTTAAACGCTTTAATGGCATAAGTAATGGGCACGATGTAGGTAATTCCATAACGCTTGATGCATCGGGCAATGTTTACGTTACTGGCTTTACAACAAACGCTGTGGGTAATAAAGATTATGT
>JAYTRS010000465.1:0-3152 GCA_043746065.1 Bacteroidota bacterium
AATATAAAACCATTACTTTTATTACATAATTTTATGAGTTTATTTAGAAAAAAATCGATTGAAACCATTTTAAAAAATGCCGAAACGGAGAGCGAGCACAGCAGTTTAGCTAAACATTTAGGTGTACGCGATTTAACCGCTTTTGGTATTGCCGCCATTATTGGCGCAGGTATTTTTTCAACTATTGGTAAAGCCAGTGCCGATGGTGGACCTGCCGTTATATTTTTATTTTTATTTACAGCTATTGCCTGTAGTTTTGCAGCCTTTGCTTATGCAGAGTTTGCATCACTTATTCCCGTTAGCGGAAGTGCCTATACATATAGTTATGTAGCTTTTGGCGAATTATTTGCATGGATTATTGGTTGGGCTCTAATTATGGAATATGCCATTGGTAACGTAACAGTAGCTATTAGTTGGAGCGATTATTTTACCTCGCTCATAAATAATGCCACACCTTATCAGGTTAATGAATGGCTGTGTTTAGACTATTTTACAGCCAAAGAAAATTACGAAAAAGTATTTGGCTTGTTAATAGCTGGCGTGCCTTTTGATGAAATAAAAGCAAACATACAAACTAGTGGTTTAGTTGAAGGGTTTGTAGCCTATGGCCATGCACCACAACTGTTTGGCATGCATATTGTGTTTGATTTGCCTGCTTTAATTATAAATGTTTTAATTACCATGTTAGTGTACCGTGGCATAAAAGAAAGCCGTAATGCCAGTAATATAATGGTGTTAATTAAAATTGTAGTGGTGCTTTTAGTTATTTTTGTAGGTGCTTTTTATATTGATACAAAAAACTGGAATCCCTTTGCACCCAATGGCATTGGTGGTTTATTAAAAGGTATTAGTGCAGTATTTTTTGCCTATATTGGTTTTGATGCCATTTCTACCACCGCCGAAGAGTGCCGAAACCCTCAACGTGATTTACCACGTGGCATTTTATACTCTATTGTAATTTGTACTGTTTTATACGTTGCCATTGCCTTAGTAATTACAGGCATGGTAAGTTACAGCGAGTTAGCCGTTGGTGACCCTTTAGCTTTTGTGTTTGAGAAAATAAAGAGCCTAAGTTGGTTAAGTGGTATTATTGCTGTAAGCGCTGTTGTAGCAATGGCAAGTGTTATGCTAGTGTTTCAATTAGGCCAACCTCGTATTTGGATGAGTATGAGCCGCGATGGATTATTGCCACCCGCTTTCTCAAAAATACATCCTAAATATAAAACGCCTTCTTTTTCAACAATAATTACAGGTTTATTAGTGGCTATACCTATATTTTTTGTAGATATGAATATGGTAACAGATATTTGTTCGGCAGGTACTTTATTTGCATTTTGTTTGGTGTGTGGCGGCGTTTTAAAATTAAGAATGGACCCTAACGCTCCACCCTCAAAATTTAAAACACCTTATATAAATTCTAAATTTATAGTGCCGGCATTATTTATTTTATCAATAGTATTAATGTGTATTTATCAAAAAAGTACGGTAGATTATTATTTAAAATGGGAATCGTTAAATGCGTTTTTTATTAAACTACCTGTTTACTTTTTTATAATAGGTTTTGCTATTTTTTCGGGTATGGCATTTAAATATAGCTTTTCGTTAATACCATCTTTGGGTTTATTATGTTGCTTTTATATGTTATCGCAGTTAGGTTATAAAAATTGGATTTATTTTGGTATTTGGTTAATTATAGGTTTGGTAATTTATTTTTTATATGGCCGTAAACACAGTAAATTAGCCCCTAAAAACAATTAATTATGTTAGTATTTATTACAGGTGCTACTTCGGGTATAGGTAAAAGCACCGCCCTTTTATTTGCAAAAAACGGTTATAATTTAATTATTACTGGCCGAAGAGAAGAGCGTTTAACCGAACTAAAAAACGAATTACAATTAAATTATAAAATTAATGTAACCACTTTGTGTTTTGATATTAGAGTGCAAGCCCAAGTTGAAAATGCTATAAATTCATTACTACTCGAAAACAAAAAAATTGATATTTTAGTTAATAATGCAGGCTTAGCCGCTGGCTTAAGTACCTTGCAAGAAGGTACACTAAGCCATTGGGAACGTATGATAGATACAAACCTGAAAGGTTTATTATATGTTTCAAAAATAATTGCTAACTTAATGATTGAAAACCAAACTGGGCATATCATAAATATTGGCTCAGTAGCAGGTAAAGAAGTATATGCAAACGGAAACGTATATTGTGCTACCAAACACGCTGTAGATGCATTAAGTAAAGCAATGCGTATTGATTTATTGCCGCACAATGTTAAAGTTACTGCTATAAACCCAGGCATGGTAGAAACCGAATTTAGCATTGTACGCTTTGATGGCGACGAAGAACGAGCTAAAAAAGTGTATAACGGCTTGCAACCTTTAAAGCCCGAAGATATTGCCGAAACTATTTTTTGGGTTGCAAACCGCCCAGCACATGTAAATATTAACGATATTATTATAATGCCTTCTGCTCAGGCAACTTCTACAATATCTATTAGAAAATAATAAATGACTAAAAAAATACATTTTATATTTTTTTTTGTTTGTTTAAGTTTTTTTTTAAGTAAAGCAGTAAACTGTTATATAGCACCTAATACTTTTAATACCTATAATAAAGGTAAATTTTTACCACTACCAAAAAAACCAACGGGTGTTGGTATTCGGTTTGGTTTTGGTCCGGCTTTAAGTATTTACAGCGTAAATACGCATCATGCAAAAAGTCCAACCCAAAAAATGAGCGCCTTATTTAGCCTTAAAAAAGAAGTGCTGTGTGATAGAAATTATAAATTTTTCTTTTTGTTTGGTGTAGAGTATTTTGTACATGGTTTAAATTTTAAATCGTATTACTTTAAGCCAGATAGTTTGCAACTGTACGATAAAACATTTCCGTACAATTATAGTTTAGTAATTAACGAACTTGGTTTACCACTACAAGTAAAGTATTCGTTTAAACGCGAAAATAATACACTATTTAGCCCTTATTTAATGGTGGGTTACCATTTACGTTACTTATTACTTGCTAATGTTAATGTAAGCCAAAATGGTACTTCAGTAAAAAAAGAGGCTGTTGATTTACAGTTTAAAAACCCATTATTTTATAATAAATTAAATAGTTTTGTATCGTTAAGTTTAGGTTTTCAAAAA
>JAYTRS010000466.1:0-3150 GCA_043746065.1 Bacteroidota bacterium
GAAACAAAAGTTACGGCAACAACTACAACTGTAGCTGCCCCAGTTACTAGTAATGATTATGGCTCTTCAACTAAATTTTACTCACCATTGGTAAAAAGTATTGCTAAAGAAGAAGGCGTTTCAATTGCTGAATTAGATAATATAAAAGGTACTGGGCAAGAAGGGCGTGTTACCAAAGCCGATATTTTAGCCTATATCCCTAACCGTAATAAACAAGGTACTACTTCTGTTGCCGTAAATGATTCAGAAGCAAAAACGGTTAACCAAAACCAAGCTGAAGGAAAAAATAAAACAACAACTTCGGTAGGCGAACACGCTGTAATTGTCAATCGCCCTGCGGTATCGGTTGGTGCTGGCGACGAAATTATTGAAATGGATAGAATGCGTAAAATTATTGCCGATAATATGGTAATGAGCAAACACGTGAGCCCTCATGTAACCTCGTTTGTAGAAGCCGATGTTACTAATATGGTATTGTGGCGCGACAAAATAAAAAAAGAATTTGAGAAAAAAGAAGGCGAAAAATTAACCTTTACACCTTTATTTATAGAAGCCGTTGCAAAGGCAATTAAAGATTTTCCGATGATTAACGTAAGCGTTGATCAAACGGGCACTAAAATAATTAAACGCAAAAATATTAATATTGGTATGGCTGCAGCCCTACCAACAGGTAATTTAATTGTACCCGTTATAAAAAATGCAGATGAAAAAAATTTGCTAGGCATTACAAAATCAGTAAATGATTTAGCAAGCCGTGCACGTGCTAATAAACTAAGCCCCGATGAAATACAAGGCGGAACATTTACCCTAACCAATGTTGGGAGCTTTGGTAACGTAATGGGTACGCCTATTATTTTACAACCACAAGTTGCTATTTTAGCCGTAGGCACAATTAAAAAGAAACCTGCCGTAATTGAAACCCCACAAGGCGATATGATAGGCATTAGACATTTTATCTTTTTGAGTCTAAGTTATGATCATAGAGTAGTAGATGGCAGTTTAGGTGGGACATTTTTACGGAAAGTAGCCGATTATTTAGAACAATTTGATATTAATAGAACTGTTTAAAAAATGCGAATGTACTTTTTGTGAAGATAGTACCAATAAAAAATTTAAAACGATTTTTATTAATTGTTCAGGTGAGTAAGTAAAACCGCCAAAACAAATAAAAAAGTAATCTAAAAAAATAAAATGAAATGAAAAAAAATAATTTAATTTTTTTAGCAATATTTATAATTTTATGCGCTTGTAAAAAGGATAGGACTTGTAGTTGCACAATAACCAAAACTGGCACATCAACTACAACAGCTAAAGCAGACATAATATTATTTCCTGGTTTCCCAACACCTTTGGCCGATACATCTTTTATTACACCTTTTAACGAGGTACAATTGATAGATAAAAAATTTGAAAAAGTTACGAAACGCAGAGCTAAAAATAATTGCGTAAGTTATACAGAACCTTATAACGAAACAGTTTTAACCTCAGTACCCGCTTCGTCTTTCAATTTATCAGTTATTGTTACAAACAAAGGTGATAAACATTATTCGTGTGAACTAAAATAAAATTTATTTATGAACGATTTTTCAAAACATAAATTTGGCACTAAAGCAATACATGCTGGTGCCGAAGCTGACCCAAGCACTGGTGCTATTATGACACCTATTTTTCAAACGAGTACTTATGTGCAAGAAGCTCCTGGCGTAAATAAAGGTTACGGCTATGCCCGTGGTAAAAACCCAACGCGCAATGCTCTTCAAAAAAATATTGCAGCCTTAGAAAATGGGAAACATTGTGTGTGTTTTAGCAGTGGTATGGGCGCTACAGATGCGGTAATGAAATTATTACGTCCAGGCGATGAAGTAATTACAGGTGATGATTTATACGGGGGTAGTTACCGTATGTTTACAAAAATTTACCAAAACTATGGCATTAAATTTCACTTTATTAATTTAACAGATGCCAATACTATTAAAAAATATATTAATACAAATACTAAATTAATTTGGGTTGAAACGCCTACTAATCCCACTATGCAAATTATTGATATTGAAGCCTGTTCAATAATTGCAAAAGCAAATAATTTAATTTTAGCTGTTGATAATACCTTTGCATCACCTTATTTACAAAACCCCTTAGCTTTAGGTGCTGATATTGTAATGCACAGCGTTACCAAATATTTAGGCGGACATAGTGATGTTGTAATGGGTGCTTTAATTACGAATAGCGATACATTACACGAACAAATTTATTTTATATTAAACAGCTGTGGTGCTAACCCTGGCCCAATGGATTGTTTTTTAGTAATGCGTGGCATTAAAACTTTGCATTTACGCATGGAGCGCCATTGCTTTAACGGACGCAAAATAGCCGAGTATTTAAAAACGCACCAAAAAATAGAAAAAATTTATTGGCCTGGTTTTACTGATCATCCCAACCATTTAATTGCAAAAAAACAAATGCGCGATTTTGGTGGCATGATTTCGATAGTTTTAAAAAATGCTACTGAAGCTGATACATTTAAAATAGCATCATCCTTTAAAGTATTTTCTTTAGCAGAAAGTTTAGGCGGAGTTGAATCGTTAATTAATCACCCCGCCACTATGACACACGCCAGCATTCCAAAATCTGAACGTGATAAAGCAGGCGTAGTTGATAATTTATTACGTTTAAGTGTTGGCGTAGAAGATGTTGAAGATTTAATTGAAGATTTAAAACAAGCCTTAGGTTAAATACAATTTTTATTTAATTAGATGTTTTTTTAAGAAGTTAAGGTACGGGATCATAACCGTGTCCGCCCCAAGGATGACAACGCAAAATACGTTTTATACCTAAAAAACTTCCTTTAAAAGCACCATATTTATTTATAGCTTCAATAGAATAAGCACTGCAGGAGGGCGTATATCTACACGCATTTGGTAGTAATGGCCTAATGCAGTATTGGTAAAACTTTACACATGTGATGGCTATTTTTTTAAGCATATTTTATTTAAAAAAAATTAAAATCCTAAATCACTAACCTTTAGAGTAAGCAAAGCAATATCATCTGGAAAATCATTTTCTCCTTTAAAATTTTCGGCATAAAATAAAAGTGCCTTATTTATAAAATCAGGTGTGGTTTTAATATTATTAATTAATACTTCTTTTAAT
>JAYTRS010000467.1:0-9778 GCA_043746065.1 Bacteroidota bacterium
ACTTTTAATGGGTACACCAATTACGGGCAAGGGCGTTAAAGCAGCTACCATGCCTGGTAAATGCGCCGCACCACCAGCTCCTGCAATTATAACCTGTATGCCTTTGGTATGGGCATTTGTAGCGTATTCAAACATTTTTTGTGGGGTGCGGTGTGCCGATACAATATCTATTTCAAAAGTAATATCAAATTGTTTTAATATATCGGCGGCGGCTTGCATGGTGGGCAAATCGCTTTTACTTCCCATTATAATTCCTACTTTCATATGTTACTTTTATTGTAAATGTATTAAAATAAATTGTAGTACAAACATACATACTAGCAACGATTTATTTATTTATTTTTTATCGTCCTCTACGTTTTTTATGTTCGGTGAATTTAGGTTTACCGCCTACAGGTATTGCTTCTACAAACTCAAACGCTAATTGTTTTTTTACTAAGTCAGCATCTTTTACGGTAATTTTTACGGTATCGCCTAAAGCATATATTTTACCGCTGTTGCGCCCTACGTAACGGTAATTCTCTTCTTCAAAATAAAATTGGTCGCATTTTAAATCACGACTTCTAATCATGCCTTCGCATTTATTTTCAATAATCTCTACATAAATACCCCATTCGGTTACGCCGCTAATAGTACCATCAAAACTTTGGCCTACTTTATCGCTCATAAATTCTACCTGCTTATATTTAATTGAAGCACGTTCGGCTTCGGCAGCCATACGCTCCATTTCGCTACTATGTTTACAAAGCAATTCTAATTCATCTTTTGTGGAGTAAACTTTACCATTTATTTTTGCATCTAATAAACGGTGAATCAAAACATCGGGGTAACGGCGAATGGGTGAGGTAAAGTGCGAGTAATATTCAAAGCCTAAACCATAATGCCCCACGTTTTTAGTAGAATAAATTGCTTTTGGCATACTGCGTACAGCCAACAATTCAATCATACTTTGTTCTTTTTTATTTTTTACTTCTACCAATAATTTATTAATGGCTTGTGCTGTTTTTTGTTTGTTACCTAAATGCATTTCATGTCCAAAACGTGCAGCAAACCCACTTAGTTCTTGCATTTTTTCATCGCTTGGCACATCGTGAATACGATACACACAAAGGGCTTTATCATCGGTTTTCTTTTTAGTATTTTTTTGTTCAGTATCTTCTTGTTTAAAATTTACATTGCTTAAATATTCAGATACTTTTTTGTTTGCTAACAACATAAAATCTTCAATTAATTTATGGGCATCTTTTTGGGTTTTAAAAAACACACCAAGCGGCGCACCATTTTCATCTAAATTAAATTTTACTTCGGCTCTATCAAATGTAATAGAACCGTGCTTCATTCTAGCGTCGCGCAACTTTTTTGCAAGTTTATCTAATACTAAAATTTGTTCTTTATAATCGCCTTGTTCGGTTTCAATAATGGTTTGCACTTCTTCATACGTAAAGCGGCGATTACTATTTATAATCGTTTTACCAAACCATTGGTGGTGTATAATGGCATCGTCATCTAATTGAAAAACGGCCGCAAAGCAATATTTCTCTTCGTTAGGGCGCAACGAGCATACAAAATTACTTAATACTTCGGGCAACATGGGGATGCACCTATCTACCAAATAAACACTGGTAGCACGCTGTACAGCTTCTTTATCTAAATTTGTATTTACTTTTAAATAGTGTGTCACATCGGCAATATGCACGCCCACTTCCCATAAGCCGTTATCTAATTTTTGGATAGAGAGGGCATCGTCAAAATCTTTTGCATCAACGGGGTCAATCGTACAGGTGATGATGTCTCTAAAATCTCTACGTTTTTTTATTTCCTCTTCTGTTATTTCGGTTGGAATTTTTTTAGCTTCGTATTCTATTGCATCTGGAAATTTTTCGGGTAACCCATATTCGCTCATGATGGCGTTCATTTCGGTTTTGTGTTCGCCTGGGTTTCCAAATACTTGTTTTACTTCGCCAGTGGGGTTTTGTTCGCCTTGCTTCCACTCCCTAAATGTTACTAATACTTTTTGGCCATCTTTTGCGCCATTAATATGGCTACTTCTAATAAAAAAATCAACATGTATTTTATTGCTATCAGCCACTACAAATGCAAACTTAGGATTAATGCGAATAGTACCTACAAAATCGGTTTTGGCACGTTTTATAACATCTACAACTTCGCCCTCTAAACGTTTGCCGCTGCCGTGTTTTGGTGCAACATATACTTTTACTAAATCACCTTGAAAGGCATCTTTTGTTTTACGGGCAGGTATATAAATATCTTTTTCGCTATCGCTATACACCACAAATGCCGTTGCTTGTGCGGTAAAATCAATAGTACCCGTAACGTATTGTTTGCTTTCTTTTATTTGAAATTTACCAACTTCTTTTTCTACTACAAAATTTTGTTGTTTAAGCGCAGTTAAAATTTCTATTAATTCGACGCGTTGGCTATCCACATTAAGTTCCATAGCGGCGCCCAATTGTTTGTAGTTAAACGTTTTATCGGCGTTGTGTTTTAAAAAATCAAGCACTTCTTCAAATAAGTGACGTTGTGGTTTTTTGTTTTTAGACATACTAAGAATTAAAAATTAAAAATTTTAAATTAAAAATTGAACTACAAAACTTAATTTAAAAGTATAGTATAAATTTAATCATATAGCGTTAAAAACAAACGATAAAGAAAAAGGTGTTATTAACAAAAAGTAAGATTAAGTAAAAATAATTAAGATAAAATATTTAGCCTATAAATTGGTTCTAAATCTTCTTTTTCATCGTGTATTACACTTAAATCGGTAATTAAACCATTGTTAATACCATATACCCAGCCATGTAAATGAAGGGATCGTTTTTTCCAGGCCTCTTGAACAATAACAGTTTTAGCTAATTTTCGAACTTGCTCAACTACATTTAATTCGGTTAATCTATCGGTGCGTTTATCTAAATCAAGTATTGCTTCTAACTCTTTTGTATTTTTATTATAAACATCTTTTATATTACGCAACCAGTTATCTACAAAACCATGTTGTTGATTACTCATAGCTGCTTTTATACCCCCACATCCATAATGGCCACAAACAATTACGTGTTTTACTTCTAAAAACTTAACCGCATATTCTAATACGCTTAATAAATTCATATCGGTATGTACTACTAAGTTTGCAATGTTACGGTGTACAAATATTTCTCCACTTTCGGTATTAGTTACTTCGTTTGCAGGCACACGGCTATCGCTACAACCTATCCATAAATAATCAGGTTTTTGACCTAATGATAATTTTTTAAAATATTCTGGGTCTTCAAACTTTTTCGACATAGAGAAACGTCTGTTTCCATCTATTAATTTTTTATAACTTTTTTCCATAATTTTTAGTGATTGTTTTTAATAAGTTGTACTTCTATATTTTTTTTATTGCTGGTTTGTATAAAGTCATCTATTACATCTTTAGCATCTGAATTTATTTTTTTATTTATTGTATAATCTATTGTAATCATGCTATTAGTTTGTACCTTATTAAAATAACTAATTAAAAATCCTTTATTAAAAAAAGTAAGATGTTGTGGTAATTTTACAATGTAATACATTTTACCATTGATAATTTCGTTGGTAGAATCAAAGGACGCTTTAATATTATCTTTAATGATAAATACTATTGCAACCGTAATTCCTGCAGCAACACCTTTAAGTAAATCAGTACTTAACATTACAACTATAGTAATAAAAAAAGGTAAATACTGTTCGCGGCCGGCATTTATTATATTTTTAAAAACAGAAGCATTGGTGAGTTTATAACCTGTTACTATTAATATAGCTGCTAAACTAGCATTTGGTATTAGGTTTAAAACTGTTGGTAAAAGTAATACACTTACCAACAATAAAACTGAATGTATAATGGTAGATAGTTTAGATTTAGCGCCAGAATTAATGTTTGCAGAGCTACGAACAATAACAGATGTAAGCGGCAAGCCGCCAAATAAGCCACTAGTAATATTACCAATACCTTGTGCAATTAATTCTTTATTTGAATTTGTTTTGTTTTTTTCAGGGTCTAGTTTATCTACAGCTTCAATACTTAAAAGTGTTTCTATACTTGCTACAGCTGCAATTGTAAATACAATTACCCAAAATTTACCTTGGTTAATGTTGCTAAAATTAGGAAACATACTACTAGATTTTAAATCGGATAAAGATGTAATACTAGGAATATTAACCAAATGCTGACTATCAATTTTAAAAAACTCATAATTATTAAATATAATGGTAAGTAATATTCCAAATATTACTACCAATAATGGCGCAGGAATAAGTGATAAAATTTTATCATTTTTATAAAATGCTTTACCACCAATTATTATTACAGCCATGGATACTAAACCAATAATTATAGAACCTGGCGTTATAAAATTTATCATGTGTACTAATTCGGTAAATGAATTTTCGCCATCCATCTGTATAAACTCCATATCTCCTTCGGGGTCTTTATCGTAGCCAAATAAATGGGGTATTTGTTTAATAATTAAAATAATACCAATACCCGCTAACATCCCTTTTATTACAGCATTTGGAATGTAATTACCAATACCACCAGCTTTAACTAAACCTAATAATATTTGTAATACACCTGCAAAAACTACTGCTGCTAAAAATAGTTCGAAGCTACCAAGTACTGCAATTGAACTTATAATGATTGCTGTTAAACCAGCAGCTGGGCCTGAAACGCTATATTTTGATGTACTGAAAACAGTTACTACAATACCACCAACAACACCCGCTATAATACCACTTAATAAAGGTACTTTACAGGCTAAAGCGATACCTAAACATAATGGCAAAGCCACTAAAAATACTACGATACCCGATTTTAAATCGGCTAATACATTTTTTTTGAACATAAAATAAAAGATTAATAATTATTAATAAAAAAATGCACAATACATAATTGTGCTTTAATAATTACTTAAACTTTTGGGGGAGGGGTATTGATAGCAATTACAGGAGGTTGGTTTTGTTTTTGCTGTTTACAAAATAAAATTAATTTAGAATTATAAAGTTGATTAAACGTGTATGAAAATTCAGAAAGAAAAAAATCATCTTCAATTTCAATTTTTTTTGGTTCCGTATCATCTTCGTTAGTATCAATATCTTCAGAAGATTGCTCAATACCTACAACTTTTGTAACTTTTGAAAGTTGGTTAATAGTAAACTGAAAGCAAGAAAGAAATAAGCCAATAAATATTAGAATTATAAACGTATTTTTTGAACTATTTCTCATTTATCTTCTTCAAAAATACATATTTTTTAATTGTGTAAAAAAATAAATAGCTAAGAAAAAAGTTTTATTAACAAAAAACGAATGTTTAAATATTTATTTTGGCGGTAGTGCATAAAAAACTCCGCAATAAATTGCAGAGTTTTTTAAATTTTTAGTTTAGTAACTAATCTACATTATCGTGTAAAAACGAATTGTTTGGACGAATTTCAATTTTTTTATCTTCGCCTTCGCTCAATGTATAGCGCGATACAGTACTTTCAACACTATGTGTTTTGTTTTCTAACGAAATATTCTTACGTTCAAAAGCCGTTTGTTTTTCTAAAGCCGCTAAGCCTTCTGGACTTTTCATCTTTAAGGTAATTTCTTTTAGTTTACGAATACGCTCTTGCGCTAATTTAATTTGCTCTTCACGGCTAATAGTGTCTTCGGTTGAATTTGTAGCTGTTTCAGTAACTATTGATTTTACATCGTCTTTAATATCATTAAACGTAAATTCAGTAATGGTAGTTGTTGTTTCGGTTATAACTGAGCTTGTTGAAATATCATTTTTTATTTCCTCATCTAATTGATGAATAACAAAATTAGTTTCTGATTTTTCTTCAATGCTATTTATGGTAGTGATAATTGTTTCTTGATTTAATTCTTCTTTCACTTCTTCTTTTACAAAAACAAAGGGCTCGTTATTTTGTATCTCATCAATAATTGTAATTTGTTTTTCTACAACTGGTGCTTCAATTACTTTCTCATCTAAGCTTACAACTTTTCTGTCTTTAAACGTTAATGCTTCAAAACCGGTACTTTGTTTAGCTTTAAAACCTGTTGCAATAATTGTTACACTTACATTATCACCCAATGAAGGATCGGTGCCATAACCGGTAATAAGCTCAGCAGTGCCACCAGCAGCATCTTGAATGTAATCGGTAATTTCTCCAAACTCATCCATATCAATATCATCGCTACCACTCATAATGTTTAATAATACATGGCGCGCGCCACTAATATCATTATCATTCAGTAATGGCGAATTTAAAGCTTGTTCAACAGCTTTAATAGCACGTTTTTCACCACTTGCAATAGCGCTACCCATAATGGCTACACCACTATCTTGCATAACTGTTTTTACATCATTAAAATCAACATTAATGTGCATGTGTAAACTAATAATTTCGGCAATACTTTTTGCAGCTCCAGTAAGCACGTCATCAGCATGTTCAAACGCTTCGCTCATTTTTAAATTACCGTAAATTTCGCGTAATTTATCATTACCTATAACCAACAACGTATCTACATAGGTTTTCATTTCTTCTAAACCCGCCTCGGCTTGTGCCCTACGTTTTTTACCTTCAAAGGCAAACGGAATAGTAACAATACCTACTGTTAAAATACCCAAGCCTTTTGCAATGCTTGCAATTACTGGGGCAGCACCAGTACCTGTGCCACCACCTAAACCAGCAGTAATAAATACCATTTGGGTATCGCTACCTAAAAACGCTTTTATTTCTTCTATCGACTCTAAAGCAGCATCCCGACCCACCTCTGGTTTAGAACCTGCGCCTAAGCCTTTTGTAGATTTTGCACCTAATTGAATTTTATGTGGCACTGGGCTTTTTTCTAAAGCCTGTTTATCGGTATTACAAACAATAAAATCAACCCCCTTAATACCTAAACGGTACATGTGGTTAACGGCGTTACTACCGCCACCGCCTACTCCAATTACTTTTATAATTGAGTTTTCTTCTTGTGGTAATTCAAATTGCATCATATTTTTAATTATTAATTGTTAGTTATTAGTTTTTAATGTTCTGTGTTTTCATCTATGTTTTTTTCTATTAAAAACTAAGAACTAAACACTTAAAATTATTTGTTATTCAATATCGTCGGCAATCCAATCTTTAGTTTTTTCTAAGATGGATGTAAAAAACGTTCCTATTTTTTTTTGAGAATGTTGTGCTATTTTTTTATCCTCTTTCGTTTTTTGTTTATTACTTACCTCTTCAGTTAATAATTCGGTTTCAAGTTTGGTAGTATTTTTTCCGCGCTTGCTATCGCGTTCAAATTTCTCTATCCCTTTCATTACTAAACCTACACTGGTTGCAAATAATGGGTTTTTTAATTCGTCGTCGTTACCAGCTAAATGTTCGTTTGGTGTACCAATGCGACAATCCATACCTGTTATAAGCATGACAGATTGTGGTAAATGTTTTAGCATAGCTCCACCACCAGTAACTACAATGCCTGCAGCTAATTTACGTTCAAAGCCACTACTTTTAATTTCGAATAATACAAATTCTAAAATTTCATCCATGCGCGCTTGAATGATTTGTGCTAAATATTTAACAGAAATTTCTTTGTGCGGACGACCTCGTAAACCTGGTATAGAAATAATTTCGTTTTCTTGATTTTCTTGTGATAAAGCAGAGCCAAAGCGCACTTTTAACTGCTCGGCCTGTGTTTTAATAATACTACAACCTTCTTTAATATCTTCGGTAATAATATTACCACCAAAAGGAATTACAGCTGTGTGGCGAATAATCCCATCGTAAAAAATAGCCACATCGGTTGTACCACCACCAATATCCACTAATACAACGCCTGCTTCTTTTTCTTCATCACTTAAAACTGCATCTGCACTCGCTAAAGGCTCTAAATGCAAATCAATCGTTTCTAAACCAGCGCGCTTTATACATTTAAAAATATTTTTTACAGCACTTACTTGCCCAGTAATAATATGAAAATTGGCTTCTAATTTAATACCTGCATGACCAATTGGGTTTTTAATTCCAATTTCATTATCAACAATATATTCTTGTGGAATAACGTGAATAATTTCTTCACCTGGGTGCATTACCATTCGGTGCATACTTTCGATTAACTCATCAATATTATTTTGATTTACTTCATCTTCTAAACTTTTGCGCATTAAAGTACCACGGTGTTGTATGCTTTTTATGTGTTGCCCTGCAATACCAACAATAACATCGCCAATATCAACATTTGCTTTATCGGCAGCAATAGCAACCGCAGCTTTAATAGAAGCCACAGTTTGTTCGATATTTACAACCACACCACGATTAACGCCTAACGATTCGGTTTTACCAATACCTAGAATTTCTACTTTACCAAATTCATTTCTGCGCCCAACAATAGCTGCAATTTTTGTTGTTCCAATATCTACCCCAACTACTAATTCAGAAGCTAAGTTTACATTGTTTTGATTTACTATTTTTTCCATACAATTTATTTTTTAGTACAAACAACTATGTTTTTAAATTTTAAATTAATGCTTGCATATTTTCTCCACGCATCTGTTTTATTAAGTCCTTGTGTATAAAATAATTTTAGTTTATTAAATTTTTCGGATATAAACTCGGCATTACCAAAAATTATTTTATGGTTGCCAATGCAAGGAAACAACTCAATTTCTCTATCTTGATTGACATAAATTTGATGAATAAGCGGTGATAAAATAGAATCGTTTAAAATATAATTTGAAACATCTAAAATATCATCTAATAAACTTACTTCTTTAAATGTTTTGTTCTGTTTAATTTGATTTACAGAAAATTGATGACGACGAGCGTAAGACTCGTTAATAAAACCATTTGCAACCATTACGCGGGCGCTATAGTTTTGGTTAAGTGGCATTAATTTTGTTTGAGAATCAATATAATAACTTTCGCCATCGCTATTAATAATTCGTAAAACAGGGGTGCGCTGTAAAATATTTATTTTTAATTCGCCATCCACATCACCCGCCACTTCGGCATTTTGTATGGCAGGATGGGAGTTAAGTGCTTTTTCTAATTGAGGAATGTTAATATTTTTGTATTGATTGTTTATTAGAGAATCTTTACGTTCGGCAAAAAAATTAGCAATGTCGTTTTCGGTTATAAAAGGATTTTCATCGTTATTTTGAATAGCAATGGTGACGCTTTTTATGGTGGTATTACTTTCGCTTTTACTAACAAAAGCTAAAGAAAAAGTAATGCCCGCCAAAGAAATAATCCAAAGCAAAATAATAATGATTTTTTTATAATTTATTTTTTTCAATTTTATTTTTTGTTTCTCTTGGCGTTTACTATCTCCAGAGATTTTTTATTTTATGTTTATCTATTCTGTTGTTACAATCAACTACTCTCCGTGCGATAGTAATATTTTTTCAATCGGTTCTATTAATCCATCTATATCTCCTGCACCCATTGTTAAAAGAACTTGTGGTGTATTTGCTTTTAAAAATTCTAAGGTTTCATTTTTACTTAGTACTTTTTTATTTTTTAATTTCATTTTATTTAGTAGCATGTGCGAAGTAATGCCCTCAATAGGTTTTTCGCGTGCTGGATAAATATCCAGTAAAATACACTCGTCTAACAAATCCAAACTATTAGCAAAAGCATCGGCAAAATCTCTTGTTCTACTAAATAAGTGTGGCTGAAAAATGCCTGTTATTTTTTTTGTAGGATATAATTTTTTAACCGAACCAATTGTAGCTTTAAGTTCTTCTGGATGATGAGCATAATC
>JAYTRS010000468.1:0-26928 GCA_043746065.1 Bacteroidota bacterium
GTTTAAAGGTAGAGCCTACTTGGCGTTTACTTACTTTTACATGGTCGTATTTAAAATGTTTGTGATTAATGCCACCTACCCAAGCTTTTACATAGCCAGTTTGTGGTTCCATAGCCATAAAACCAGTTTGTAAAAACGACTTGTAATATTTAATACTATCAAAGGGCGTCATGGTTGTATCAATATCGCCACGCAAGCTATATACACTCATTTGTACCGGTTTATAAAATGTGGCCACAATTTGTTCGTGCGATAAGCCTTGTTTTTTACCAGCACGATAGCGTTCGCTACGTTTAATAGAAGATGCCATTATCCCTTTAATCTCGTCCTTACTAACATTCCAAGCAAAGGGCGCATTTTTTTTGGTTAAACATTCCTTACTAAATTGTTTTTGTAAATCGTACATGTGTTCGTTAACCGATTCTTCGGCGTATTGTTGCATACGCGAATCAATAGTAGTATATATTTTTAAACCATCTTTATAAATATTATAAGGTTCGTTTGTAGCTGGATTAATATGTTTTTCGCACCAAGCTTTTAAAAAATTATCGCGTAAGTATTCTCTAAAATAAGTTGCTAGCCCATCATTATGGTCTTCGGGGTGAAAACTTAAACTTAAAGGCAATATTTTTAAGCTATCGTATTTTTGTTTGGATAGGTAGCCATATTTTACCATTTGGTTCATTACCACATTGCGACGATGAAGCGTAGTATCGGCATGGCGAATGGGATTAAATAGTGACGGATTTTTTGCCATACCAATAAGCATTGCCGCCTGTTCTATTTTTAAACTATCTTGTGTACGGTTAAAATAAATTTGCGCTGCTGATTTTACACCCACCGCTAAGTTTAAAAAATCAAACTTATTAAGGTATAAAGCCATTATTTCATCTTTGGTATAATATTTTTCTAATTTTGTGGCAATAATCCACTCTTTTATTTTACGAATAATTAATTGCGGCTTGCTTAATTTTTCGCGTGGAAACATCATTTTAGCTAATTGTTGGGTAATGGTACTGCCACCACCTTTACTACCACCAGTAAAAGCTCCTGAAAATGAACGCCCCAAGGCTTTAATATCTACGCCGCTATGTTCATAAAAACGAGCGTCTTCAGTAGCTACAAGGGCTTCTACTAAATCTTTATCTATTTGGTTAAAATTTACGTTAACGCGATTTTCGCTATAATATTTACCCAACACTTTCATATCGCCGCTATATACAACGGTTGCCAAATTGTTTTTAGGATTTAAAAGTTCGTCAACCTTTGGTAACGAGCCAAAGGTACCCACGTTAATTAAAAATATAAATAAAAAAAGAAATAAAAATGGGCTTAATAGCAGTATCCACAGCCATTTAATGTATTTGTTAGGTTTCTTCACAGGTAATTTAAAAGAGTAAAAATACCAAAAACAAAAGATTTAACCTACCTTAGTAACATAATTTATAATTACCTGTGCTAAAAAAATTTAATGTTAGAGTTTATGGCTTGCTAATTGAGAATAATGCTCTTTTAGTGTCGGATGAATACATTAAAGGCAATAAAATTACCAAGTTTGTAGGAGGGGGTTTAGAGTTTGGCGAAGGATTAAAAGAAGGTTTAGCGCGTGAATTTAAAGAAGAATTAGATTTAGATGTAGAGGTTACAGATCATTTTTATACTACCGATTTTTTTGTACTATCGGCCTTTGATACCAAAAGCCAAGTAATTAGTATTTATTATTACGTAAAAGCAAAACAGCCACTAACATTTAAAACTAGCGAAAAACTTTTTGATTTTATTAATAAACCAGGTGCCCAAAGTTTACGTTGGATTAGTTTAAGCCAATTAAAAGAAAACGATTTTACATTGATTATTGATAGGCGTGTGGCCGAATTACTTATAAAAACATTATAATCACAACGAGTTTAAAAATTTAATAACAGCATCCCTTTCGGTTTTTGATAAATTTTTAAAATTATTTTTTGTTGCATCGGCTTCTCCGCTGTGCCACATGATGGCTTCAATAAAGTTTCTGGCTCTGCCATCGTGTAAAAAATTATTATGCCCGTTTACAATGTTAGTTTAGCCAATACCCCACAAAGGTGCGGTGCGCCATTCGTTACCGGTTGCATTAAAATCGTTACGGTTATCGGCTAGGCCATTACCCATATCGTGTACTAACATATCTGTATATGGAAAAATACGCTGATTACTAGTTTCGGGGCTTGCCATATTGGTTTGGGTAATAAATGTTTGTATGTGGCATTTGGCACAGCCTATTTGTTTAAATATGTTTTTACCTTTTTTTACTTCATCATTGTTTGCATCTCTACGTCCTGGTACAGCAAGGGTTTTAATATAAAAAGCAACGCCACTTAAGGTGCTATCGGCTAAATCTTTTTTACCATTAGACAAAGTATATTGCAGTTGACCATAACTGCTCTCGATAGGAAAAATAAAATTTGTTATACCCATATCTTGATTATAAGCACCCGCTGATTGTTGTATAATTGTTGGCATTGCTGCTTTCCAACCAAAGCGCCCTAATTGTTTTTTATTTTCAAGAACATTGTAACCATAGTTTGCTTTGCCCGAAATACCATCACCATTTACATCAAACTCATCGGCATTTTTTAAAATATCGGTTTCGCTTATTGCTTCTAATAAACCTAAACCAAACACGGGTGTGGCCATACGCGCACTAATTAAATAACCAGCAGGTAATGTGGTGTAGGGATTATTTAAAGTATAAACAGGCGTTCTGAGTGAATAGGTTTCTCCATCAGCAAATTGAAAGGCGGTTTCGGTATAATTAACAGCAATATTACACTCAGCATTTGTACCTAAAATTGCACGTTGTTGTAGTTGCCCACCAAAACCTTGTGTAGCTTGTGGTCCGTTATTTATATCGTTACCCGAACTAATTCTTAATAATAATGAACTTAAAGGCTCGCCAATGCTGGGAGCCTTTCCTCTGCCATCGCCAATGTGACAAGAACCACAGGAAACATTATTAAATATAGGACCTAAGCCATAATTTAATTGATTAGGATCGCTATTAAAAACGGCGGCAAAACCTTTATCGCCAATTTCGTGTTGTTGTAATTTTAATTCAGACATTCCATTAAAGGATTGACTAAATGCATTGCTACCAGTAATAAACACTGTTTGTTTACCGCCACTATACCAGTCGTTTAAATCGTCTTCGTTTTTAATTTCTGCTGCTTTTCGGCAAAAGCATAAAAATAAAACACAAAAAATAAATATTATATTATTGTACCAAGCTTTGCACATAAGGTTTTACAGTTGTTTCTAAATAGGTTTTTAAATCGTTAATAGTAATAATGGCATTTTGTATTTGTGTTTGTTGTTGGCTAATGGCTAACCCAAAGGGTATGCTAATATTATTTAAAGATGTTAGGGCTGCAGACAATTTTTGTTTAATAACACCATCCATACTTAAATTACCTTGTTTAATAATATCTTCTAAGCCTTTGCCATCAGTATATGCATATGCACCTAAATATATATTTTGAACACTTTTAATATTATTTGTAAAATCAACTAACGAATTTTTCGCAAAAGGAGATTCTTCTAATGCAGGGTTTTGTGCGTTAAATGGTTCGGCTATTTTACCATTTGGTACTTCGTCACAAATACTAATCATAGCATCTAAAATTTGGTCGTAAGCCGATTTTAAATTTGGAAATATAGCATTGTTGGCATTGCCTGCTTGCGATAAATAATCATGGTAACTATTTGGCTTGTTAATGTCCCACTTTGAATATAAATCGCTACATAAATAATTTAAGTTTAGGGATAAAGAAATTAATAAATCTTTTTCGCGGGTTGTAAATTGCGTTTCGTTTTTTGCTCCGTTGTTTCCAAACAATAAATATTCAATAGGATGAAAGCCTTTTAAGCCATCTTCTAAACTCGCAATGTAAGTGCTATCGTAAGTTGCGCTTGAGTTTAACACCGAGTCTATTCTTATAAAATTAACCGGCCAAGTATCAATGCGAGGGTCAATATTATCGATGGAAACGGGGCCAAATAAAAAACCTTCGCTTTGCTCCCAAGCACCTCTTACATCTTTCCAGTTTTGCTTACAGGCATTTAAGTTAGTTACAGTTGGCGATAAAGAAAATGTTTTACAACTAAAATAAAAAATAATAGACTTATCCTTTAAATCGTTATACGTATTCACAATAACATTGGCCGATAAGTCGGCTAAAACAGATTTATAAAATTGCGTATTTTCCTCGGAGCTAAGATTTACAATAGCGTTGTTTTTAGATTTTTTACAAGCAATTGTCATAAAACTAAAAATCATTACACCTAAAAATAATCTACAAAAAATGTTTGGCATAAAATTTAAAGTTTAATAATTAATTGATTGGCACTAGATTCTACTATATATTTTGTTAAATTTTTTTCGGCAGGGCTTTTTAAAACTTCTCCGTTAAAATTAAAAACACTACCATGTGCCGAACAAAATAGTTGTTTGCTGTTGGCTGCTAAGGGCTGGCTATAATGTGTGCATTGCATATAAAGTGCATGGTAGCTTCCATCTGCATTTTCAACTAAAAGCAAATCAAAATCCATTTTAGTATTACGTACAATGTGTAATTTTTGGTTTGGTTTTAAGGTTGCTTTATCTACAATTATTTGAGCATTTTTTGCTTGCAACTTTAAAACAGGCACAGTACTACAACTTTGTAATAAGGGCTGTGCTATAAGCAAACCTGCGCATAGTAAACAACTTGTTCGTATAAATTCTCGTCGTTGCATTAAAAACTATAACCTATACCTAAATTAACAAAACTGTTGGTGGTGTAAAATGGTACACTGGTTACAAAAGGGTTTACGGTGTATAAAGCAGGGTTAAAATTACCCGTTTGACGCCACACATAATTTAATTTAACCGAAACACCACCTGTTGGCTGAAAATGTAATCCAGTGGTAATGTATTGTTGTTTCATAAAATTATCGTTTACGCCGTTAGTTGCTAATTCATAATTCATATCTAAATATTCATAGCGAACAAACGCCGTTAATCGTTTTTTAGGTTGGTTAAATAAATTAAAAATATTATAGCCCACTTCGCCATAAGCACCTAACATAGCTTTAGCCGTGTTGTTTGCAAAAGCGCGATTAATGCGGGCGGCATCAGGTATAGATAAATACGAGGCTAAAGCTTTAAACTCAAAACCCTTGCTAAAATATTGTATATTAAATTCGTTTAGCATAATTGGTGTACCAAAAGCACCATAATCTAATTGTAAACTATCGGCCATACGTTTATTATAACCAGCACTACCGCCAATATAGGTGGATGCTTGAATTCTAAAATTATAGATATAATACAATAAAGCACCTGTTACTGCAAGGTTTGATGCTGATGCGTTACTGCCCTCGTAACGCCCCTCACGAATGCCACTACCAGGCTTAAAACCCCCACTATTTAAGCCATTTAAAATAGCACACGAATAATTTAAACCAGGTATTTTGTATGAAAAACCATAAAAACCAATCCCTAATTCGCGCCAAGTAGAAGGAATAATAAGGGTTTCAACCAAGGGCCTATCGTTACTATGAAAAGTTGTGGGCATGTGGTTTTCGTTAATAATACCAATTCGAGGTATTATTAAACCTGCTGTTAAATAATGATTACGATTAATGTTAAATTTTAAAAATAATTGCTCCATGCTAATTTCGCCCTCAGGATTACTGCCAGTTACTTTTGCGTTTTCTAATTCTAATTCTGAGAAAAATGAAACTTTTTCACTAAAGCGATGTCCAAAAAACAAAACATTACGTGTTAAATTGGCCACACCAGTTTTTTCTCGTACATTATATTCTACCTTAGCTTGACCATAGCCAGATAGTATGGTAGGCGAATTTTTTGGGGTTAAGCCAGCATTTAACGAATCTTCCTTTGTTATAACTTGCGAAAAAGAGCTTAAAGAAACATAAATTAATAAAGTTGCTATTATAATTTTCATGGTACAAAACTATTAGATTCACGTACCGTGTGCAATACCTAAAAAAGGGTATTTTTGTTTTTTTATAATGCGAAACGCAACCTTTAAGTTTTATTTTTTATAACATTAGGTAATAAAACAGTACTTTTAAATGCGTTTTTTTGATTAACAATGAGGTAAAAAACTTATAATTATGAGTACAGAAGGAAATAATTTATCGGTAGTAAAAGGAAACAACATTGAAGCGACTAAAACTTCTGATTATGTGGTAGGTATTGTTTGGGCTGAATGGAATGCCGAAATAACAAGCGCTTTAAAAGAAGGGGCTATAAAAACACTAATAGAAAATGGAGTACTTAAAAAAAATATTATAGTTAAAACAGTGCCTGGCGCGTTTGAATTAACGCTGGGTGCGCAATGGCTAGCAGAGCATACCGAAGCAGAGGCTGTAATTTGTATTGGTTGTGTTATACAAGGCGAAACAAAGCATTTTGATTTTATTTGTAATGCGGTGGCGCAAGGCATTACCGACTTAAATCGTGAATTTAGTATGCCGTTTATATTTGGCGTTTTAACTACCGATAATTTACAACAAGCTATAGATAGAGCTGGGGGAAAGCACGGTAATAAAGGAGATGAAGCGGCCATAACAGCAATAAAAATGTTAAGTTTAGAGGAAGATTTGATGAGCGAAGATTAAATGCAATAAAAAAAATGATAAAAATATCTATTGTAAATTATACCAATACTTTGCCTTTTAAATGGGCCTTAAAAAACAGCACTTTAATTTCTGAAATTGATTTACAAGAAGATATACCAAGTATTTGCGCACAAAAATTAAAATTTAATCAAGTTGATTTAGCCCTTGTTCCAGTAGCATTATTACCTGAGTTAGATAACTATTTTATTGAAACCAATTATTGTATTGGCGCTGTTGGAAGAGTAGATAGCGTTAAACTTTATAGTAACGTGCCTTTAACCGAGATTAAAACCATAACATTAGATTACCAATCGAAATCATCCATTACACTTACTAAAGTATTAAGCAAATTTTTTTGGAAATTAGATGTTACGTTTATAAATGCAAAACCCAATTTTGAGCAAAACATTGGCGGTACAAATGCTGCTGTAGTTATTGGCGATAGAACATTTAAACTTAATGGTACGTTTGAGTACGAGTACGATTTGGCAGAAGAGTGGAAACTATTTACTGGGCTGCCTTTTGTGTTTGCTGCTTGGGTGAGCACGCACAAACTAAACGCTGATTTTATTTTAAAATTTAATTCGGTTTTAAAATATGGAGTAGATAATTGCCTGCAAGCCATTGATGAAAACAAAGAGAGTTTAACAATTACCAAACAAAAAACAATTGAATATTTAACGCAACGAATTAATTATAATTTAGATAGCGAAAAATCAAAAGCGTTGCAATTATTTTTAGACTATATAAAAAGTGCTAATTTGTAAAATTACTTTTTTTCTAAATTAATTTTTTCATCGCCCTCTTTATACAATACGTATGTAAAAATAAACTGAAACATTTCTTCAGTTGTTTTCATACTCTCTACACCATTACCTTGTGTAATTACTTGTGGCGGATGATAGGGGTTGTTTGAGTTTTTAGCGGTATTATCAAAATTACCAATTACTTTTATAGTAGTGCCTGCTTCTAGTTTTATAGGATGCAAAAATGTATAATAATATTGCCATCTAAAATCCCATTTATTTATTTTTATAAGTGGAATAGTATCGCCATTTGGCTTTAATGCAAAGGCCCAAAATGTTTTGCCAATTAAATGCATGTGTGGATTTATAGATAGCAATGAAATAGCTTTTCCTAGTTTTGTTTGTGTGCTAAATGTTTTTACTTGGTTGGGTGGAATAATAAATTCAGGCTCAATTTTCGAGATACCAAAAGTACCCAATTGGCTTTCGGTAATTGGTCGTTCGATAGGGTGTTTACGGTAAAATACATTGAGGTAACTACTATCAAACAAATTTTTATTACTAGGGCCATAATGAATATTGTTTAGTAAAAATGCGCCCTGTTTTTTTAAACAATAACCTCCAATTTGTTTTGGATAAGTAGGGGGAATATAACCTGGCAAATAATATACTACATTGGGTGTAAGTGTTGGGAATTGAGGTTGGAAATTGTCAGTATACGGAATATGCATGTTTTGATACACTTCCATTAATTGGGCTTTAGTATCTGCAGAGATGGATTCCCCGGTTAAATAATTAAAACTTCTGGTTTCATCGTAACTAATTAAATGTCCGTTTACGTGATGAACTAATTTACGTTGGTTGGGTACAAATTCCACAAAATCAAGTAAGGTATCGTTACTAATTTGGTAGGGGAATTTCATAATTAAAAAAACATCTGTGCCGTTAGCCTTTATTTGATAAGCTTTTTGAGCTTTAATTACTAAATCGGGTTTGCCAAACCCAGAACCGTTATAAAATGTTGGAACAGTGGGCAACTTTAAAGTATCGCCAAGTCGCAAGCCGTTATCTACCCAATTTTTAATTAAGTTTATTTCGAGTTTTGTTAATACTTTTTCGCCTACAAAATGTGAATAATTGGCATCTGCTGGCCAAGGGGGCATATAGCGGGTTTGCGTAACAAATTTTATAAGTTTTGCTTTTTTAACGGCATCGGTATAACTCAATAAATTAAACGGACCACTTTGACCCGGGCGATGGCAAGGACTACAGTTTTTAAAAATAATAGGCCCAATGTGTTGGCTCCAGGTAATTGGTTCAGTAATTTCAATTTTTTCTACTATTTCTTGTTTACTCTTTTCTGAACAATACGAAAACAAAGCAATAACAAAACTATTAAGAATAAAATAAGAAAATGCTTTCATTTAAAATGCTAATTTACTTATAAAAAATAATTTAGCATTTTAATTTTTTTACAATCTAAATAATACAGCAAAAATAATTCTATCTTCTGCTTTTACTAAATCGGGTTTCCAATCGGGGGTCAAGCCTGTAGTAGTGTATCCGCTTGGTGATGTAACGCCCCCATGCCCTGCAAAATAATTTATAGTTGATTGGCGGTGTACATATTCTAACCTAAAGGTTATGTGTTGGTTGGGTATCCAATCAATATTAGTAGAATAATCAAAGCCTTCAAATTTATCACCAGGATTAGCACTAAATGGAAACGATCCTGCTGTTTGTGTTGGATTAACAGGGTTAGGCAACGGGCTTGCTTGCCCTGTTGGATACAATACTAAATAACGTCCTGGGTTATTCATATAGCCCCCTCCTATCGTCCATGCTAATTTGTTTTTAGCAAACCACATACGGTTATAAAACATAACACTTGCAAAATATTGTGCAGGACCTTGAATCGAATCGCCATCTTTAATACCATTAACGCCACCACCTTTTTCAAAACCAAAATCGCCAGTTAATGAAAATGCTACTTTACGTATACCCCTTGATTTTGGCCGATTAAAATATCTAACCAATATGCTATTATCCGAATGAAATCGTTTACGTGAAGGAATTCCGGCTGCATCTGCCCCGTAATAATCGTTGGTTAATAATTTCACGTTTTCGTTTGGGCACCACGTAATATTGCCTCCAACACCCGGCTGTTTGTTATACATGCCATAACTTTGCCAACCATTAATTATCCAAGGCTCTATTTTTAATTTTTTTGTTGCAAAAATCTGCATACGTATTCCGTTAAAAAACCAAGGTGTATTATCAGAAGTAAATGAGGCTTGGTATTCCCAATTTTCAGTTTGGTAGTAAGAGTTAAGTCCAATGTATGACATAAACATACCTGCATCAATATTAATACCGTACAATACATTAAAATGATAACCTGCATTTGCTTCGGCTAAATAACGATATACATCGGCAAGTTGATATTGGCCTTTGTAAGGGCTGTAATCGTTGCGTGGAACCACTGTGGAACGTGTGCCAAACTGAGTTACAATATGTGCACGAGCCGCTTGATAACTAAAATCACCACCTAAATGCACCGCAGAAATTTGCATCTCATTATTACGTGCCAAAGCAGTAGAGCCTACAACAGTATTATCAATGGGGTCGTTAAACGAATAGGAATAATTTGCATCTACCATTACAGTGGGTGTAAAATATTTACCAGCAAGGGTAGATTTTGTTCTTCTATCACCACCATTTAACCAAGTTAAATCCATACCAGAAAATGGTTCGCCTTTTTGTCGATTTTTCATGTCAGGTTCGTCATCATCATCTTGTATATTAATTGTAAGTTTTGCTTTGCTCAAAGTATCTTGTTGAGCGGAATTAAATAGTGCACAACTTAATAATGTAATTGTAAGTAGGTTTTTTTTCATTTTTATTTATTTTAATTGTATTAATGTATTTAGCAAATACCTTTTTGTATCAGTATTAAAGTTTAATAAATCGTCGGTAGTATTTACGTAGCCCGATAATAAATTACAAAATTTAAAATTTGTACTATAAGCAATTTTTAAATTAGAAACTGTTAGTGCTATTAATTGGGTAGATGTACTTGTGCTGAAATAGTAGTTGGTACTAACTTGAGAATGCTTATAGCCGCCCAAAGAGGAAAAACTGTATAACAGCAATTCTGTTTCGTATGGGTTTAAAATAGTGTATGTTTTTTGTTTGTAAAACCTAAAGCATTGGTTTTTAGGATTACAGTAACCATAAAGGGTATCGGTGTTTAATACAATTATGCTTGTATCATTTTTTACTTTTATTAAATGGCTATTAAATAAATAGTGTTGTTTAACTTTATAACGCTTGTGATTTTGTGGTGTAAATTTAGTTTGTTTATTTATAAAATCGGTTGCGGTAACATATATACCTACTGATAATACTTGAGCTTTAAAACAATTAGCTAGAGATAAGACAATACTAAATATTAAAAAAAATAGACGCATATATGCAGACAACAAATTTCGGCTAAAGAGTATAAAGCCTGCATTAAACTTTATTAAAGAAGTATAAAGATTTTATAAAGATTTTTTAAACCCTTTAGGAGATAAATTCTATTATTTTAAATTAGTGGTGGGTTATATAAAGAAGTAGCACTAATTACCAGAAATAAATCGGTAACCAATGCCCGATTCTGTTATTATAAATTCGGGAATATTTGAATTAGTCTCTATTTTTTTTCGTAGTTGCGCTATAAAAACCCGAAGATATTGTGATTGCTCAATATAGCCAGGCCCCCATACCTCTCGTAACAAAAATTGATGTGTTAATACTCTACCTTCGCTTTTTACTAAAAGTGAAAGCAAATTATATTCGGTACTTGTTAGTTTTATAATTTCGTTTTGTTTTTTAACAACACGAGTACTAAAATTAATTTCTAAATTTTTATAAATAATAACTGGATTACTTTCTGTAAGTATATTATTTCGTAATGTTGTTTTAATACGTGCTAAAAGTTCCCCGGTTCTAAACGGTTTAATTAAATAGTCGTTTGCGCCATTATCTAAAGCGGTTACAATACTTTCCTCATCACTTTGTACCGAAAGCATAATAATTGGTTTTTGATACCACTCGCGTAATTGTTTTAAAACTTCTTGTCCATTCATATCAGGCAAACCAATATCTAATATAATTAAATCGGGTGGATGATTAGCAGCTACTATAATTCCTTCTTTGCCAGTAATTGCATAAGTTGTTTTAAAGCCGTTACTCTCTAATGTAATTTGTAGCAATTTACGAATTTGCGCTTCGTCATCAATTACAAGAATGGTTGGATTAATCATTTTTAACGCTGTTTAAATTAGCTATTTCACAAGGAATAATAATGGTAAATTTAGCACCGCTAGTTGGTTTATTTTTCAAATTAATAATGCCGTTATGGGCCTCTACAAAACCTTTTACAATAGATAAGCCAAGCCCTGTGCCACCCGTTGAACTACTTTTTAAACGGTAAAATTTATCAAATACAAACGCAACTTCATTTTCAGGAAAGCCGTTTCCATCATCTTCAATAGCTAATACTAATTGATTATTTGTTTGTATTGCACTAATATGAATGTTGTGTTTTGGCGGAACATAAATGGAGGAGTTTAAAATTAAATTATAAAGTATAGTTTCAAGCAAACCGCTATCTAATTTAAAAAACGGAAGGTTTTCAGGAATTAAAATACTAACAGTATGTAATTTTAGATTGTCTTTTAATTGAGTTGTAACATTATAAATAAGTTCGTTTACATCGCACCAATCTTTTTTTAATTGAAGAGTACCAGATTCTAAACGCGACATATTTAATAAATTTTCAACATTGTGATTTAGGCGCAACGAAGCTTTTGAGATTTCGGAAATTAATTCTATTTTATTATTAGCACTTAGGTTCGTTGCATTATCTTGTAAATTATCGGTTGCACCAATTATAGTAGCAATGGGTGTTTTTAACTCGTGCGATAATGAGTTTAAAAGTGTATTGTATAGTTTTATAGTATTTTCTTTTTGTTGTTGTTGTTGCACAATTTTATCATTTTGTTTTATTTTATAAGTTAGCGCAGCATTCACCATTGCTATTACAAAATACATAGCAAAAATTAATTTATCATCGGTATTACTTATTGAAAAAGCAAAAAGTGGAGGAATAAAAAAGAAATCCCAAATTAAGGCGCTTAGAGTTGCAGCTATTAGTACTGCACCAATATCAAATAACATAGCCAACAGTGATAATGTAAATAATAAAATAATGGCAACAGATTTATAACCTATAAATGGTAAAAACAAATAGGAAATAAATGCACTAAAAATTACTGATAGTATGGCAATAAAAAATTGGTATTTTTTTGTGTTGAGATATGTATTTAATTTTAACAACTATTACACAAATGTAAGTATGAAATAAATAAAAAACCCAATTTAAATGTAAACGCTATTCCAAAAAATAAATATCCTCGTAAGGCGAGTTAATGGGAGCACCCATACTTATTGGCTTTGCCCAATCGTTTAATTTATCATCCCATGTGCTTTTAAACACATCATAACCTCCCATATTATCGTAACCTTTACTACTAAAATAAAGTGTTTTGCCATCTTTAGATAAGCAAGGGTATTCTTCATCTAAATTTGTATTTATAGCCGAAATATTTTGTGGTGTAGGACACCATTTGCCACTGCTTAATTTATTTAAACGATAAATATCTTTACCATTATTTTCATCTTCGCCATAGCTCGAGTAAAAAATTGTGTTTTTATCAGGTGTTAAAAAAATAAGTGATTTAAAGTTTTTCTTTTTATCAATGCTGCTTCTAAAATCATCGGTAATAATTAATACTTTGCCCCCCGATTCTATGTTTGCAAACGAATTTTGCATCGTTAAAACATCTACATGCTTTTTTTCATATACCTCTAATACAGTTGGGTTATTTACATATTTTATACAATTATTACAGCATTCTATCTCTTTATCTACGTTTAGTTTTTCAACATCGGCAGGTTTTGCAAGAGTTTTAAATTTAGTATAAAGTTTAATAGCATCGCTAAATTTATAACTTAAATAAGTTGCTTTTGCTAAATAGTAAAACACATCTATAGGCGTAGTTTTATTTGCAGCGGCTATTGTTAATGCTTTTATACAGGTTGATTTATCTTTTTTTATATTAAATAAACAAATGCCATAATTATATAAATCGGGCGCTTCTAAATTTATATATTGTTCTAGGCCTTGGTATATGATTATCGCTTCGTTATAATTAGTTTGTTGAGTTAATTGTTGTGCTAAGTGTAAATCTTCTTGATCTTTTTGAGTTTCATTTTTTGTGCGTACAGGTTTTTTATCTTTAGTTTTTAAAGCATCTAAGTTGGCATTGTTAACCGCAAGGCTTGGGGCCACAATATCGAGCGTTACGTTTGCTGCTTCGGTTTCTGTAAAATAGTTATTTACTTTTAGCGATTTTTTAAATGCGTCTTTTTGAAATTTAATGACTTGTTTTAAAACAAAATCGCCTTTCTTTTTTGGAATATCAAAAACAGTACTCATTTCAGGGTAACCAATAGATTCAACCATCATCTCATACTTTACGCCAGCTGTAAGTATCATTAAATATTTACCCGATTGCGAATTTGTTTTATAAACACCCGCAATTTCTTTAGTACTAAAATTATACACCGTAATAATTGCATCATGACTTGGTACAGAGTCTGTGGTGCTAAAACTACCTTTTACCACAGAGTGTTCGGTAATACCTTTTGGTAATTTTAGATGAATATATTCTAATCTATTATTTTTTCGGTTACTACACATCCATGCAAATTCGCCTAACGAATCGGGTATAAATAAAATATCGTCGTAGGTAGAGTTTATTGGAAAGCCCATATTTTCTGGAGCACTCCAAGCGCTAGCGCTATTGGCACGAGTGCATTTAAAAATATCAAATCCTCCCATACTGTTGTGCCCTTTACTACTAAAATAAAGGGTATTGCCATCTTTAGTTATGTAGGGGTAGTTTTCGTCGTAAGGTGTGTTTATTGCTGCACCAATGTTTTGACTTGCGCTAATAGTGCCATTTGGCATTGTTATGTTTTTAAATAAATCGGTACTGTTGGTTTCTTTCTCGCCATAACTTATGTGAATATATTCGTTATTGTTAAAGGTACACAAAAGCTGTTTGTTTAATTTTTTCTTATCAATAGCTGATTTAAAAAAATCGGTTTTATATTTTAATCTATCGTTTATTAACTCGGTATTATAGGTAGCTAATAAATTTTCTTCTAATATGGGTGTGCGTTTAAGTATTTCAATGTTTACTTGTTCGGTAATTAAAGTAGCACCACTTTTACAATTATTAATTAATTGTGTTACATTGTTTTTTTGTATTTCGGTGGGCGATGCACGCTTTTTATAATCTTCTAAGGCAATTAACGCATCTTGAAAAATATATGATAAATGATACGCTTTACCTAAATATAAATACACATCAATAGGTATATCTTTTGTTGCAACTGCTATTTGCAGTGAGTTTATAGCTTTGGCAATACTTCTGTTTAATTTTAAAAGCGATGCGCCATAGTAATAATTAGCAAAGGGATCTTGTGGATCATTTTTTAACAACGCTGAATACAGCACGCTTGCTGTTTCAAAATCATTAGCGTTAAAGGCCTTTAAAGCTTCGGCGGGTTTTTTATTTTCTTCTATTACTTGTTTTTTTACAAGGGCATCAATGGTGGAGGTTATTTTTTCTTTAGGATTATTTTTATTGTTTTTTTGTTGTGTAAAAATAGAATTTGCAGTACTAAGGCCCGTGCTATCAATGGTAGATTTAAGTACATACACTTTTTCATCTTCGTCTTCAAAAAAATTAGTGAGGGTTAGGTTTGGTTTTTTTTTATCGTTTAATTTTATAATTAAATCTTGCTTACACACTTCGTAATCTATTTTTAATGGCACTTCTACTATTTCACTTAGCGTTCCATAACCCGTTGTTTCAACCTTAAAAATATATTTAACGTTAGGCACTAACACCAAAATATAATTGCCTGTATATTTATTTGTATTATAAATACCTACCAACTCATTGTTAGAAGCATTATATACCAATATTTTTAGTTTTTTTAAAGATGGGTTTCCAATTACCTCTGAGTGCCCACGCACAACAATAGCAGTGGGAGACAAATTAGTAGGTGTTATTTTAAAAACATCGTATTTATTATCGTCGCTTAATCTATCCGAAACAAAATAAGTGTATTTTCTTTTTTTGGTTAAGGTAAACTCTTCTTTAATATCAAGCGATTTGGGTTTTATACTATCTAACTTTTGAGCATAGATACTATTGCTTATACCAATAAATATAAAGTAATAAAAAAATATTATTAAAAAAGCTTTCATTATAATGTGGGCTAATTTAATTACTATATTTAAATTTTAAACATCTTTTTTTGTGAATCGCTATTTTATTATATATAAGCCTTATAAAATGGTATCGCAATTTATTAGTCCTTATGAACAAAGTAAACTAGGCGATTTAAATTATAATTTTCCACAGGGCACAAATGCTGTTGGCAGGTTAGATGATGAAAGCGAAGGGCTTTTAATTTTAACAACTGATAAAGCCCTAACGCAACGCTTATTACACCCAGAAAAAAAGCACACGCGCAGTTACATTGTGCAAGTAGAAAAAATAATTAGCCAAGAGGCTTTACAACAATTAAACACTGGGGTACAAATTTTAATTAAAGGCCAAAATAGGCTTTACACCACACAAGCTTGCCAAGTAACTATTATTAATAAGCCAATAAATTTAGCCTTGCGCCCAAAAAGTTTAAGAGAAGATTTGCCCCAAACATGGTTACAATTTATTTTAACCGAAGGTAAAAACAGGCAAATACGCAAAATGTGTACCGCCGTTAGGCATAAGTGTAGGCGCTTAATTCGTACTAAAATAGAAGACTTAGACTTAGGCACGATGCAACCTGGAGATGTGGTAGAAATAGAACAAGAAGAGTTATTTAAACTATTAAAGCTTTAATGTAAAATGGATAAGTACTTTATTGATTGTTAATTATTAAGCATTACAGGCATTACCAACATTAAAATATCTTCGGCAGGGTTTGATTTGTTGTTTGGTAAAATAATACCTGCACGGTTAGGCGCACTCATTTCAATGGTAATTTCATCCGCTTCTAAATTGCTTACCATTTCTACTAAGAAGCGAGAGTTAAAGCCAATTTCCATATCTTCGCCGATGTAAGTACAAGTTAAGGTTTCTTGCCCTTCGTTGGCATAATCTAAATCTTCGGCGCTAACTTGTAATTGACTGCCTGTAACTTTTACTCTAATTTGGTGAGTGGCTTTGTTGCTAAACACACTAACGCGTTTTAAAGCTCCTAAAAATGCACTTCTATCAACAGTTAATTTGTTTGGATTTTGTTTAGGTATTACGGCCTCATAATTTGGGTATTTACCATCAATTAAACGGCAAATTAAATTTACATTACCAAAACTAAATAAAGCGTTTGTTTTATTAAAATCAACCTTTACAGCATCATCAACTCCCATTAATAATGTTTTTAAAACATTTAATGGTTTTTTTGGCATAATGAATGAGGCGGCGGCTCCAGCTTTAGCATCTGTGCGGGTATAGCGTACTAGTTTGTGCGCATCGGTAGCTACAAAAATAGAATTGGTTTCGCTAAACTGACAAAACACACCACTCATTACAGGTCGTAAATCATCGTTACCTGTAGCAAAAATAGTTTTGTTAATGGCATTAGCCAGCACATCGCTTTTAATTACTAAGGATGTTTGCGAATCTAACTTTGGTAATTTTGGGTATTCATCTCCATTTTGTCCAGTAATATTATAATCGCCAGTTTCAGTTTTAATTTTAATAGAATGTTTTGTTTTATCAACAATAAATGAAATAGGCTGCTCTGGTAAATTAGCTAATGTATCCATTAAGGTTTTTGCAGGAATGGCAATATTACCAGACTCATTACACTCAATTTTTACAGTTGTAGTAATGGTAGTTTCCATATCGCTAGCGCAAAGCGTTAACTCATTTTTATTTATTTCAAACAAAAAGCAATCTAAAATTGGAATAGTATTATTTGTGTTTAAAACGCCACTTATTGATTTTAAATGTTTTAATAGTGTTGATGCTGATACTACAAAGTTCATAATAAATAAATTATAATTTAAGATAGTAAAATTATATGTTACAACTAAAAAAGGGCTATTAAAAGCTAATAGTTATAAGTTACTTTTTAACAGCACTTAAATAGCTTGTAGTTTAAACTAGTTTTTATAATTTAATTTTTTTTTACAAATGTATTTACCACTTTGTAAGGGTATTTGTAAAATCTAAAAACTAATATAAATAGTTGTGGTATTAATAGTGGCTATAAACGCATTACATTTTATAATTAATTATTTTATCGACCTTATTTTTTAGTGTTAAGGGTATAACTAAGTTAAAATTTGATTGTATAGTAAAATTATTTTTTGTTTAAGTAATCGGCCACATATTTGCCCATGCTAAAACACGATTGTAATAAATAACCGCCTGTTGGGGCATCGTAATTTAACATTTCGCCAATTGCAAAATTATTTTTTAGTTTATGTAATTCAAAGTTTAAATTTATTTCAGTTAAACAAATTCCGCCAACAGTAGATATAGCTTCATCTATAGGCGCTAAAGCATCAATATTTAATTTAAATTTTTTAATGTGTTGAGCTAAAAGGGCGGGGTTAAAAAAATCATCTTTACTTAAAAAATGTTTTAAAAGCTGCAGGTGTAAAGGCGTTAAGTTTAGAGTTGTTTTTAAATTTTGGGTAAAGTGCTTGTTGTTAATAATAGAATTTATTTTTTCTATAATTTTTTCAATAGTTAATGTTGGTTTAAAATCAATATAAATTTGCGCCTGTTTAGTTTGCTCTAGTTGCTCTCTAATAAAGGGGCTTAGGGGATAAACGCCACTTCCCTCAATACCAAATTTAGTAAACACAATTTCGCCAAAATGTGTAGCAGTATTGCATGTTAACGAAATGTTTTTTAATAATTCACCTTCTATTTTGGCACTAAAATTATTCGACCAATTTATTTTAAAAGCACAATTACTGGCTTTAAATGGTTGTATTGAAATATTTTTATGCGCAAAATAATTTGCCCAATTGCCATTGCTACCAGTAACTTGCCAGCTTGACCCACCTAAACAAAAAATGGTGTAATCGCTATTTATTTCAACTAGTTTATTATTGTTTTCAAAAATTAAAGTAGGGCTTGTTAAAAAACCTTTCCACTCGTATTTATATTTTAAAGCAACGTTATTATTTTTTATTTTTAATAAGAGTGCATTTAAAACATCTATTGGCTTATATTCTTTTGTTGGAAAAACCCTAGCGCTGCTGCCAACAAAGGTTTTAATACCTAAATTATTTATCCAAGTAATAAAATGGCTGTTATTAAAATTAGTAAAGGCGTTTTGTAAAAATGTATAAGGGCTGTATTGTTTTATAAAATTGGCTGGGTTTTGGCTGTGCGTTAGGTTTAAACCCCCATCGCCCGCTACTAAAAACTTTCGCCCTAAGGCATTATTTTTTTCGTAAATGGTAATATCGTATTTTTCACTATTTAACTCACAACCTAATATTAAAGCACTTGCACCACCACCAATTATAGAAATACTTTTTTTCAAAACAAGTTTTTAATAAAATACGTTTAAATGTTATAAATCAAAAAAGCCGTCTGTATTGCTACAAAACGGCTTTTTCTTCACCTATGAAAATAGTTTTAAATATTATTTATGCGTTTTTTCGCAGCTTACTGTTAATTTTTTACGTCCACGAGCCCTACGTGCTGCTATTACACGGCGACCGTTTGCAGAAGACATGCGTAACATAAAACCATGTTTATTGGTGCGCTTACGTTTTGAGGGTTGGAAGGTACGTTTCATTTCTATTTATTTATTAAATGTTAATAATTTATTCAATTTTGGACTGCAAATATACAGCATTTTTCAAATCTAACAAATTTTAATAAAAATTTAACCTTTTTAGCCCATTTAATTACAATTTAATGACATCTAACAAAATATTAGCCCTAATTTTACAGCCTATATATGGCAAAAAATCGTAGAGGGGCTGGCCCTCAAAATTCTGATACTGACGAACTTCCAAAGGCAAAACTAAATTGGACAAACTTTAAAAAATCGTTTCGTTTATTTGGTTATTTGGGCCAACAAAAATGGAAATTTTTAATGGGTATGTTGTTTTTAGTTGCTTCTGCGGGCATAGGCTTAATATTTCCATTAAAAGCAGGCTCTTTATTTGGCTTTTTAAGCGATAATAAAATGGATTCAGTTCAAAAATACAGCGAATTAAGTGCTTTAGGAACCACTTTATTTTATATTCTTTTATTTCAAGGTATTATTTCGTTTGGTAGGGTTTACTTTTTTTCGCAAGTAACCGAAAGCATTTTGCAGGGCTTACGCAACGATACTTTTAAGCGTATTATTCAAATGCCTATGGGTTTTTTCTCAAAAAATCAGGTATCTGAATTAAGCAGCCGCATGGCCACCGATGTAAACGTTATAAGTGAAGCATTTACTGTAAATATTGCCGAAATAATTCGTCAAAGTATTGTGGGCATTGGTGGTTTAGCTTTAATGATTATTAAAATAGATTGGACAATTGCACGTTGGTTTATTTTTATAATTCCACCGTTAACCATTGTATCTATAATTTTTGCTAAAAGAATTAGAAAATACTCAAAAGGTTTTCAAGATAAAATAGCCGAGGCAAATGTTATTGTAGGCGAAAGTTTAACAGGTATTACCAACGTTAAAACCTTTACCAACGAGGCCTATGAAATACAAAAATTTACAAACAAAACCGCCGATATTAAAAAATTTGGCATTAAATACGGTATTTTTAGAGGTGCATTTTTTGCATTTGTAGTATCGTTTGTGTTTGGGGCTATGTTTTTTATTTTATACTTAATGGTGCGTGCCGTTATTAGCGGTGAGATAAGAGGAGATGAATTTGGACAGTTTTTAATGCTTTCGTTATTTGTGGCGGGTAGTTTAGGCGGCTTACCCGAACAAATTGCTAGCATACAGCGAGCATTAGGCGCTACCGATAGAGTTTTTGAACTAATTGATGGCGAGATAGAGAATATTGATACTGTTAAAGAAAATACACCTGCACAAGCTACCAAAGGCGAAATAGAGTTTAATGGCGTATCCTTTAATTACCCCTCTCGTGCCGATTTTACAGTACTCAAAAACATATCTTTTAAAGCAGGCGCTGGGCAAACAGTAGCTTTGGTTGGTAGCAGTGGCTCTGGCAAAACAACCATAGCCAGTTTAGTACTGCGTTTTTACGACCCCAATAATGGCCAAATTTTAATAGATGGCATTGATACCAAAACCATGAGTCTTACGGAGTTACGTAAGAAAATTGCCCTTGTGCCACAAGACGTTATTTTGTTTGCCGGAAGCATAAAAGATAATATTGCGTATGGAAAACCTAATGCAACAGACGATGAAATAGCCCAAGCAGCCCAAAAAGCAAATGCCCTAGAGTTTATAAATTCTTTCCCTGATAAATTTAATACCTTGGTGGGCGAAAGAGGAATTCAACTTTCGGGTGGCCAACGCCAACGCATTGCTATTGCCCGTGCCGTACTTAAAAATCCAAGCATTTTAATTTTAGATGAAGCCACTAGTAGTTTAGATAGCGAAAGCGAACATTTAGTGCAAGAAGCTTTAGATAAATTAATGGTAGGGCGTACTAGTATTGTTATTGCACACAGGTTGGCCACCATACGTAATGCCAATAAAATTGTAGTATTGCAAAAAGGCGAGGTACAAGAAACTGGCAGTCATCAGGAGTTAATGTTGAATGATAAAGGGCTTTACCAAAAACTAAGTAAAATGCAGTTTGAGTTAAGTTAAACTTTTGTAATTAATCATTATAGTATGATGTTAAAAAAAACAAAACAACAATACAAAACCTCATTTATAATACATATTTTTGTTTTAAATTAAATGAATAACTATTACGCAATAATTATGGCTGGTGGCGTGGGAACACGCTTTTGGCCAATGAGTACCACCCAACACCCAAAACAGTTTTTAGATATTTTAGGTACAGGGCGCACGCTTTTGCAACAAACCTACGATAGGCTTTTAGGCGTATGCGATAACTCAAAAATTTATGTAGTAACCAGTAGTACCTATCAACAATTAGTAGAGCAACAATTACCGAACTTACCCAAGGAAAATATTTTAACCGAACCTGCTCGCAAAAATACTGCGCCTTGTGTGGCATATGCTTCCTACAAAATACATAAGCTAAACCCAAAAGCCATTACCGTTGTTGCCCCCAGCGACCATTTAATAAAAAAACAAGAAACCTTTGTAAAAGCCATAAAATCATGCTTTGCAAAGGCCGAAAAAGAAGATTGCTTAATTACTTTAGGGGTTAAACCAACTCGTCCTGATACTGGCTATGGTTACATTCAAATAAAAGATAGCGATGTGGTTGAAAACGACAAACGCATTTACAAAGTAAAAACCTTTACCGAAAAGCCCGACCATGACATGGCAAAATTTTTTATGGAAAGTGGCGATTTTTTATGGAATAGTGGCATTTTTATTTGGAGCACGCAAAGTGTAATAAACGCAATGGAAAGTAGCGACCCCGAATTAGCAAACGTTTTTAAAGAAGGTTGGGATACCTACAATACTCCAAAGGAAAAAGAATTTATTAACAAAGCATATACCGTTTGCAAAAACATTTCTATTGATTACAGTGTAATGGAAAAAGCAAAAAATGTGTATGTACGAGCTAGTATGTTTGGATGGAGCGATTTAGGCACTTGGGGAAGCCTTTATACTCATATACCTAAAGATAAAAGCAGAAATGCTTTGGTGGGTAAAAATGTAATTACGTACGATAGTAAAAATTGTATTGTGCATGTACCCAACGGAAAACTAGTGGTGTTACAAGGATTAGAAGATTATATTGTTGTAGAAAGTGATGGCGTTTTAATGATTTGTAAAAAACAAGACGAACAACAAATTCGTAATTTTGTTAACGACGTAAAAGTAAACAAAGGCGAAAAATTTGTTTAATTTTTTTATAAAAAAAGTTCAAAAAAAGTTTATATTAAATAAACTGCTCCACCAATACTATTGTTACTTGCACCCGTTACTAAGCTTAAGGTATTTGTTTTTTGTTGCAAACGCAAATAACCTAAAAACGCAAAAATTAAGGCTTCTTTAAAGTTTATTGTTTGGGTATTTGGCATCATTAATTTACAATTTGTTTTTTTTGTTAACGTTTGTATTAAATGATTATTAAATGCGCCACCTCCCGTTAATAACACATTTTTTATATTGTTTTCGTTTAAATTGTTTGCAATAATTTGAGCAATATGCTCTACGCTTGTGGCTAATAAATCTTTTACATCATTTTTATTTTCATCAAAAAAAGGCAAAATCGTATTTTCAAACCACTCTCTACCCAAACTTTTAGCTCCTATTTGTTGGTAAAAAGGCAAGTTGTTTAGTTGCATAAGCAAATGCTTATCAATCTTTCCAGCCCTTGCCAAATCACCGTTTTCATCATAAGCATATCTCATTTTTTGAGCCAAGTAATTTAGCAGCATATTGGTTTCGCAAATATCATGAGCAACCCTTTGGCCTTTATTATTTTTAAATGAAATGTTTGCTATACCGCCTAAATTTAAGCAAGCTTCATAATCAGCAAATAGCAATTCATCACCAATTGGCACTAGTGGCGCACCTTGTCCGCCCAAGGCCACATCTAAACTTCTAAAATCACAAACGGTACTAATACTAGTTTTGGCGGCTATTGTTGCCCCACAGCCTATTTGTGTACTAAACCCCAACTGTGGTTGGTGAAAAACGGTATGCCCATGGCTAGCAATGGCATTAACAATTAAGGAATTGTCCTTTAAAAACAGTACTATTTGCTCGGCAATAAACTCGCCATACAAGCTATTTAGTTTAAAATACTGTTGTGCAGTAGCAGTTTTTACGTCGCTTAAGCGCTGTTTCCAAATATCAGAATAGTGTATTGTTTGGGCTTTTATAAAACTGTATACATACTTATTATTAATGGTTTCAAACTCACAAAGCGCTAAATCTAAGCCGTCGAGCGATGTGCCACTCATTACCCCTACAATTAATTGTTTAGTTGTTAAATTTTCTTCCAAAATAATTTGCGTTTTTAATTGCTACACTGATAGTAACAAGTTATATTTGCAAGGTTACAAAAAATAGTATAAATCTAAAAACATAATATATGCAGTTCCAACTTTCAGAAGAGCATTTAATGATACAAAAAGCAGCTCGCGAATTTGCTCAAAACGAATTAAAACCAGGCGTAATAGAACGCGATGAACACCAAAAATTTCCTACCGAGCTCATAAAAAAAATGGGCGAATTAGGTTTTATGGGTATGATGGTGGACCCAAAGTATGGCGGCGGAGGTATGGATGCTATTAGTTACGTTTTGGCAATGGAAGAAATTAGTAAGATAGATGCCAGTTGCAGTGTTGTAATGAGTGTAAACAATAGTTTAGTGTGTTGGGGTATAGAAAGTTTTGGTACCGAAGAACAAAAACAAAAATATTTAGTGCCCTTGGCCAAAGGCGAAATAATTGGCGCATTTTGTTTAAGCGAGCCTGAGGCTGGTAGCGATGCTACTTCGCAACGTACTACCGCTATTGATAAAGGCGATTATTATTTATTAAACGGCACCAAAAATTGGATTACCAATGGAAGTACGGCATCTGTTTATTTAGTAATGGCACAAACCAATGTAGAGGCAGGCCATAAAGGCATTAATTGCTTAATTGTAGAAAAAGGTATGCTGGGTTTTGAAGTGGGCCCAAAAGAAAATAAAATGGGTATTAGAGCCAGTGACACTCACAGTTTAATGTTTACAGATGTTAAAGTTCCTAAAGCAAATCGTATTGGCGAAGATGGTTTTGGTTTTAAATTTGCCATGAAAACGTTAAGCGGTGGGCGTATTGGTATAGCCTCACAAGCATTAGGCATAGCCAGTGGCGCTTACGAATTAGCTTTACAATACAGTAAAGAGCGCAAAGCTTTTGGTAAAGAAATTAGCAAACACCAAATTATACAATTTAAATTGGCTGATATGGCTACAAAAATTGAAGCCGCTCGTTTGTTAATTTACCGCAGTGCTTGGTTAAAAGATAATCATTTACCAATGGATAAGGAAAGTGCAATGGCAAAAGTATTTGCTAGCGAAACCGCTATGTGGGTTACTACCGAAGCTGTTCAAATTCATGGTGGATATGGGTATGTAAAAGAATACCATGTGGAGCGTTTAATGCGCGACGCAAAAATTACACAAATTTATGAAGGCACGAGTGAAGTGCAACGTATTGTAATATCTAGGCAATTGTTAGCATAAAGCATTTTTAACTGTTCAAAACAATGCAAATCTTTTTTCGTAAAAACTTGCATTAATGTTAAAATTAATTAAATGTAGGTTATTACAATATAATACTTTATATTTGTGCCCAATTCTATAAGTACCTCGCCTATTTTTGTCGGCAGTAAGCATTAAAGCAAGGTATTTTTAGCTTTAATGTTTAACTTAAAATTTAAAAAATGACTTTTCAAGAAATTGGTCTTAACGCTGACCTATTAAAAGCGGTAACCGAATTAGGGTTTGAATCTCCTACGCCTATTCAACAACAAACAATCCCTTTATTAAGCGCACAAAAAACCGACTTAGTAGCCCTTGCGCAAACAGGTACAGGTAAAACAGCAGCTTTTGGTTTGCCAATGCTTAGCTTAATTAATTGCGACGATAAAAACACACAAGCATTAATTTTAGCGCCAACCCGCGAATTATGTGTGCAAATTACAAATGATATTAAAAATTATAGTAAATATTTAAAAGGCTTTGCTTGTACTGCCATTTATGGTGGCGCACGTATTGATGGACAAATAAAAGAAATTAAACGCGGTGTGCAAGTTATTGTAGCTACACCAGGGCGTTTAATTGATATGATTGAACGTAGAGTAATAAGCCTTAAAACTGTAAAATTTGTAATTTTAGATGAGGCAGATGAAATGCTTAACATGGGCTTTAAAGATGATTTAGACATTATTTTAAAAGAAACCCCGGCAGATAAAAACACATGGTTATTTAGTGCTACAATGCCTCGTGAGGTTGATCGTATCGCTAAAAATTATATGACAAACCCTAAAGAAATTACTACCGGCAAAAAAAATGAAGGTGCTGATAATTTAGAGCATATTTATTATTTAGTACAAGGGCGCGACCGTTATTTAGCACTAAAACGTATAGCCGATTATTATCCCGAAATTTTTGGAATAGTATTTTGTCGCACCAAAGCCGAAACGCAGGAAGTAGCCGATGGACTAATTAAAGACGGATACAGTGCTGATGCTTTACATGGCGATTTATCGCAAAGCCAACGCGATTTTGTAATGAAACGTTTCCGTAGCCGTAGCTTACAAATGTTAGTAGCTACCGATGTAGCAGCACGTGGTATTGATGTTAATGATGTAACGCATGTTATTAATTATAACTTACCCGAAGATGTTGAAAATTACACGCACCGTACTGGGCGTACAGCTCGTGCTGGTAAAAGTGGTATAGCCATTGCAATTATTACTCCAAAAGACACCAGTAAAATAAAAGATATTGAGCGCATTCTTAAAAAACAATTTGTAAAAAAAGATGTACCTAATGGTTTAGATGTGTGCGAAAAACAACTATTTAACTTAGTACATAAATTACATAATGTGGAAGTAAAAGATGTTGAAATAGAATCGTTTTTACCAGCTATTTACGAAGAGTTAAAAGACTTAAGTAAAGAAGAATTAATAAAACGTTTTATTAGCGAAGAGTTTAATCGCTTTCACGAATATTATCAAAATGCACCCGATTTAAACATCGTTAAAGGTAGCGTTGATGGTGCTTTTGGAAATGGACGAACCACTCGCTTTTTTGTAAATATGGGCCAAATGGATGGCTTTAATATAAATAGTTTAAAAGATTTTATGAGCGATACAGCTAAGTTACATCCTCGTATGGTATTTAACGTAGATGTAAAAAGTAGCTTTTCGTTTTTTGAAACAGAAAGTAAGTTTGTAGATAATTTTATGGGTATAAATTCGCAAGATGTTGAATTTAATGGCCGTAAAATTAGTTTAGAGGTTAGTAATCGTAAAATGAAAGATGGTGGCGGCGAACGTAAAAGTTACAGTGGTGGTGGAGAGCGCAAGAGCTACGGTGGTAGTGGAGGCGGTTACAAAGGTGGCGAACGCAAGAGCTATGGTAGCGGCGGTGGCGGTGGCTACAAAGGTGGCGAAAAACGCGAAGGTGGCTTTAAACGTCCACGTACCGGAGATGGTGGTTCATCATCAGAAAAAAGTGGCTTTAGTAGAGAAAAATCGTTTGGTGGAAGCAGAGATAAAG